>JALZAI010000347.1 GCA_030948475.1 Actinomycetota bacterium | reverse complement strand
TGTACCCGCACGGCGCGTACGGCAAGTATTTACCGCGAAACTTGGGCAGCGGGGTCTTGAAGTCGGCCTGGTACTTGGCTGTGATCTGCCCGAAGTACTGCGAGCAAGGCCGAGCGTTGCGGAAGCCGGCCGGCGGCGGCGCTTGGTGGGTGGCCGGGGCGGCCAGGTGCGGCGTCGTGTCCAGGCCGGTGACGGTCAGCACCGACGATGCGAGCGAGGCCGGCACCTTCAGGGGCGTCGAGGGCGCCTGGACGGTCCGGCCACCATGCCGGTAACGCTGGATCGAGGTGCTGAATGCCTTATTGGCCTGGTCGACCGAACCGCGGATGCTGACGTAGCGGTTGTGCGACTCGACGCCGGTGACCTGCAGGCCGGACGAGTGGAGCCAGGATTCGACGCTGCGCACCGTGGCGGCGGACGGTGCGTAGCGGGCGTGGTACTGCGCCGCCGTGAGGAAGTGGTGGTAGCTGGCGCTGCCGGGCGTCGACGCCGCGACCGCGGCGTCACGGAGTGCAGCGAAGCCGCCGCGCGGGGACAGGTATACACGTGCCTTGACCCCGTTGGTGCGGGCGGGCGTGCCGAGATGGGTCGCGTGTCCCACCCACGCTGGCTTGCTGTGCGGGACTGCCTTGGGTGTCGGGACGGCCTGCGCGGACGGTGGTAGCGCCAGGACTCCCGTGGCGAGCGCTGCTGCGGTTGTCAGCGCCGCCAGAATGGTGCGTTTGGGCATTACATTGGCCTCCAGCCTCGGTGGAACATGGCGTCCACTCAACGGGGCGCAATACACGTCCCCGCTGAGCGCACAGAGCATGGACGCTAACCGCCAATCGAGCATTGGGGAATGGCTACGAACGTGGCCGCTTCCTGCAGGCAGGAAGTGGCCAAGATTCGCGCGTACCCGGACTTCACGGCTGCCGAGTTGAGGCGACCAGAACGGCGCGTTCGGTCGTATTAGATTCGAGTCATGTGCGTGCAATGCGGCAGTGAGCAGCATTGACCGGCGCGGCAGAATCGCCGATCGGGCTGGCCGGGCGGATCACGATCGCGACCCGTGGTCCGGACGGCCCGGGTGAGGTCGAGCTGCGCATTCGCGGTGGTTCCGAAACCTTCATCGCGCACTCCGACGAACCGTTGCCGAGGGGCGCCGCGGTGATCGTCCTGTCCACTCTGGGCCCTCGCACCGTCGTTGTGTTCCCGTGGGCGGATCCGCTCGACAGCATCCTCGAGCTCTGACAAGCGTTCTACTTTTCTAACGAGCGGTGACCGTCCTTGGGCTGATCGGGAGCCTGGATTCCGCGCCGCAGCGATTCGAAGATCGCCAGCCCCTGCCCGACCAGTCCGGACGCGATCTCGCCCAGGCCTTCGGAGCCGTTCAGGACCGTGACGTTCGCCTGCGAAAGACCTTGCGCCGCTTCGCGCACGATCAGTGGCAATTGCTCGATCAGCAACTGGTCTAGGGAGACCCGGTTGTTCGACGCCGCGGCCTCGGCCTGGATCCGGGTTCGCTCGGCGTCGGCCAACGCCAGCACCCGGATGCGCTCGGCTTCGGCTTCAGCCGGCTTGACCACCTCGGCAACGAGTTGCTGTTGGCGCAACTCGGCGTTGCGTCCGGCGAGTTCGGTCTGGGCCGCGAGCACCTCGCGCTGCGCGGTCGCCTGAGCCAGCGGTCCGGACTGGGACGCCTCGGACTCGGCCCGGTCGACCTCGGCCTTGGCCTTGGCCCGGACGATGGACGTCTCGCGGGTGTACTCGGCTTGCGCCCGCTGGGATTCCTGCTCGGCCTGCGCGGCCCCCTGGTTGGCCTTGGCCTTCGCCACCAGGACCTCGGAGTCGTATTGCGCCTGCACGACGCTGGTCTGGCGGGTGTACTCGGCCTGGGCACGGTGGGACTCCTGCTCGGCCTGCGCGGCATCCTGGTTGGCCTTGGCCCTGGCGACCAGGACCTGCGAGTCGTACTGCGCCTGGACGATGGTCGTCTGGCGCACATATTCGGCCTGCGCCCGCTTGGACTGCTGCTCGGCTTCGGCGGCCGCCTGGTTCGCCTGTGCCTGCGCGATCTGGGCCTGCCGTTGGATAGCGGCGTTGTGCGGGGCCGCCATCGCTGCGATGTAGCCCAGCTTCATGTCGTCGATGGACTGGATCTGGAAGGCATCGACGGTCAGGCCGATCTTGGCCATCTCACCCTTCGACCCGTCGAAGCACTCCCTCGGCCAAGCGCTGCCGTTCGGTGACGATCTCCTCCACAGTCATCGATCCGACGATGGAGCGCAGATGACCGGCGAAGATCCGTCCGACCAGAACCGACATCTGGATCTGGTCGGACAGGAAGCGCTGGCCAGCGTTGACGATGCTTTCGGTGTCATTGCCTACCTTGAAGGCAATGACCGCGCGCACGTTCAGCGCTATCCCCTGCCTGGTCACGCACGCCTCGGTGACCTCGGCTTCGGACATGGACAACCCGAGGAAGCGGGCCTTGCGGAAGAACGGGAGCACGAAGGCGCCGTGTCCGGTCACCACCCGAAACGGCGCTCCGCTGGCACCCTTGCCGCCGGAGATGAGCATGGCCTCATCCGGCTCCGGAACCTTGTAACCGAGCATGAACCCTTCTTCCGTGCACCGCGTCATGTACAGCTGACGGGACGGCCGTGGGCTCAGCTGGGTAACTGATCAAAGATCGTCGTCCAGACTACGTCCATGCGCACGCCGCCACATCTCGACTTGAGCGTGGTCCGCCAGGACGAAGTACGAGGGAGCCGTCCCGGTGTCCATGACCGTTGTCAGCAGTGATTCCTCGCTGCCCGTTCTGGTCATGCTCGCCGTGCTGTTGGCGGCGGTACTGCACGCGAGCTGGAACGCCATCGCACACTCCATCACCGATCGGCTTATCGGGTTCGCGATCATCGGCGGCGCCTCCACGCTCTGCGGAGTCGCGATCGTGCTCGCGGCACCGTCGCCGGCCCAAGCGAGCTGGCCGTTTCTCGGCGCCTCGGCTGCACTGCACGTGGCTTACAACCTGCTGTTGATGCGCGGTTACCGGCTCGGTGAGTTCGGTCAGGTCTATCCGCTGGCCCGCGGAACCTCGCCATGGCTGGTCGCCATCGCGGCTACGCTGTTCGCCGGCGAGAGTCTGCCCGCGGTCCGGGCCGCCGGCATCGCGATCGTGTCGCTCGGATTGGCCGCGCTCGTGTTCGCTGGGGGAGTGCCGACCCGAGCCAGCTTCCCAGCCATATCCGCGGCTCTGCTCACCGGCGTGGCGATCGCGGCCTACACCACCCTGGACGGGCTGGGCGTGCGCCAGGCGGGCACCGTGGCGGGATACACCGGCTGGTTGTTCGTGGCCGAGGGACCAGCGCTGCCAGCTGCGGCATTGGTGGCGCGGCGCAGCAGACTCTGGCGTGATGTGCGCCCGCACCTGCTAGCCGGGGTGCTCGGCGGCCTGTTGTCGCTGGGCGCATACGCAATCGTGCTGTGGGCACAGACCCGCGGGGCATTGGCACCGATCGCGGCGCTGCGCGAGACCAGCGTCATCGTCGGTGCCGTGATCGGCGCGGTCTTGTTCAAGGAACGCTTCGGTGGATGGCGCATCGCGGCCACCACCCTCGTCGCTGCCGGCGTGATCATCATGAACGTCTAACCCGACACGGCAAGTTGGACGGACAGCCACAGGGTTCAGTGATAACGCCTGCGGGAGACGCGCGTCGGTGCCTGCCAGTGCCGTTGCACTCCTTGCAATCATCGTCGTCCAACGCTTCGCTGACCGCCCCGAGGAGGTGGCAGATGCGCTCGATCTCGCGGCACGAGCAGCTCTCGTTGCCCCGCTGTTGGCCAAGCCGACCATTGTGGACCTTGATACACCGGCGAGCCACTGTGGCCGCAGTGATCCAGGACCTCTGAGAGTGGAGACGAGGGGAATCGAACCCCTAACCCCCGCCTTGCAAAGGCGGTGCTCTGCCAATTGAGCTACGTCCCCGGTGCGGTCCGGAGTCAGCGCGAGGTGTCCGAGGTCGCCTCGCGCCAGAGCGCGGCATCGGCCTGGCTCTTGCGTCGACGCAGCACCGCAACGAGGGCACCGAGCGCCCCGGCCGCCAGGATGAGCGCCTTGTTCACCGTCGTCACCTCCGTCAAAGCGAGTGTCGGCACCCGCACTGGCGCGCGGATGGGTGGGCCTGGGAGGACTTGAACCTCCGGCCTCATCCTTATCAGGGATGCGCTCTAACCGTCTGAGCTACAGGCCCGCGCGCGGTGGAATGCGAAGGACGACCCTACCGGGCACTCGACCCGCGTTCCAGCGCAGGTGCCTCAGCGCTCCGAGAGGGTGATCTCGATGCCGCCGACGAGGTCGGCGCAGAGGTTGTAGATGACCGCACCGATCGTCGTGAGCGCGATGAACAGCACGATGTTTGCCACGCCGACGATGGCGGCGCCCCCGAAAACGATGCCCGCGGTGATCGGCGCCTTCGAGCCCGCGCCATTGATGGTGGTGACGGTCTGATTGATGCGATCGATGACGCCGGAAGCGTCCAGGACTCCGTAGAGCACCCCGATCACGATCAGCCACACGAAGAACAGGGCGATGGCCAGCACGCAGCTGAACTTGAGCACCGTCATCGGGTCGACGTGGCGGACCTGCAGCCGGGCGCGTCGCGGTCCTCGGCCGCGCGCGCCCGCTCGGGCACCTTGAGTTGGCGCGACCTCGGTTTGCGCGGGTGTCCGAGGCGGTGCGGACGACTGAACAGCCGCGTGCAAACCACCACGGGTTGCCGAGCCGGAGCTGGCCGAACCCGAAGACCCCTGCGCGTCGCGCTCGCCCGCGTCATGGATGCGCGCGGTACTGGGGTTGTGATCCGAGCCGGGCTCGCGCTCGGCGCTCGGCTGCCGGTCGGTGCCCGCCGTCCCCGAGATGGTCGTCGCACCGAACTCGGTCGTGCTCGGCGCGGAGGCGGACCCGCCGGATGGCGGCTTCGTCATCGCTACTCCTGCTCGTCGGGTTCGTCGGCGTTGCGCGCCAGCGCGGCCACGTTCACGCCGTCCGGCAGGTTCATCAGACGCACGCCCATGGTCTGCCGCTGGGCACGGCGTACCTCGGCCGCCTTGGTGCGGATCACCGTGCCTCCCGATGTGATCGCGTAGATCTCGTCCTTCGGGGACACTGCGAGGGCTCCGACCAGTCGGCCTCGGGTGGACACGATACGCGCGGTAAGCACACCCTTGCCGCCTCGGCCTTGAATCGGATACTCCTCGATGGGGGTGCGCTTGGCGTAGCCGCCCTCAGTGGCAACCAAGATCTCGATGTTGTCGTCGCGGATGACCGACATCGACAGCAGCTCGTCCCCGGCGTTGAACCGCATGCCGAACACACCGGACGTAGCCCGCCCCATCGGTCGCAGCGTGTCGTCATCGGCGGTAAACCGAATCGACATCGCCCGGCGACTGACCAGGAGCAGGTCGTCGCTCGCCGAGATCAGCGCGGCGCCGATGAGTTCGTCGTCCTCGCGCAGGTTGACCGCCACAATGCCGCCGGTGCGGTTCGAGTCGAACAGGGTCAGCTCGGATTTCTTGATCAGGCCGTGCCTGGTCGCCAGCACCAGGTACGGCGCGACCTCGTAGTTCTTCAGCGCGATGACGTTGGCGATCTGCTCGTCCGGCTGGAACGCGAGCAGATTTGCGACGTGCTGGCCGCGGGCGTTGCGGTTGGCCTCGGGCAGCTCGTAGGCCTTCGCCCGGTACACCCGGCCCTTGTTCGTGAAGAACAGGATCCAGTCGTGCGTGGAGCTAACGAAAAAATGTTCGACGATGTCGTCGGGACGCAGGCTGGCCCCCTGCACGCCCTTGCCGCCGCGGCGTTGCGCCCGGTACAGGTCGGTCCTGGTCCGCTTGGCGTAACCGGTCCGCGTGATCGTGACGACCACGTCCTCCTGCGCGATGAGGTCTTCCATCGAGACGTCACCGTCGTGCGCGACGAGCCGCGTGCGCCGCTCGTCGCCGTACTTGGCGACGGTCTCGGCGAGTTCGTCGCGGATGATGACCCGCTGCCGTCCGGGCCTGGCGAGGATGTCGTTGAGGTCCTCGATCTGGCGCTCGATCTCGGCGGCCTCGTCGATGATCCTCTGGCGTTCCAGCGCAGCCAGGCGGCGCAGCTGGAGGTCGAGGATGGCCGTGGCCTGGAGCTCGTCGATCGCGAGCAGTTCCATCAGCCCGCTGCGCGCCGAATCGGCCGACGGTGAGCTCCGGATCAGGGCGATCACCGCATCGAGTTGATCGAGTGCCTTGAGCAGGCCGCGCAGGATATGGGCGCGCTCCTGCTTGATACGCAGCCGATACCGGGTGCGTCGCACGAGGACGTCGATCTGGTGCTCGACGTAGAGCGAGACGAACTGGTCCAGCCGCAGCGTGCGCGGAACACCGTCCACGATCGCGAGCATGTTCGCGCCGAACGTGGTCTGTAGCTGGGTGTGCTTGAACAGGTTGTTCAGCACCACCTTCGCGACGGCGTCACGGCTGAGGGTGATCACGATCCGCATGCCGATGCGGTCGGAGCTCTCGTTGTGGATCGCGCGGATTCCGGCGATCTTGCCGTCCTTGACCAGTGCGGCGATCGACTCGACCAGGTTGTCGGGGTTGACCTGGTAGGGCAACTCGGTGACGACGAGGATGGTCGAGCCCTTGGCGTCTTCCTCGACCTCCACCACGGCGCGCATCCGGATCGAGCCGCGTCCGGTGCGGTAGGCCTCCTCGATGCCGTCGCGCCCGACGATGAGCGACCTGGTGGGGAAGTCCGGTCCGGGGACGAGCTTGATGAGCTCCTCGAGCAGCTCCTCGGCCGCGGCGTCGGGGTGCTCGAGCGCCCAGGTGACCCCGGCAGCGACCTCTCGCAAGTTGTGCGGCGGGATGCGGGTCGCCATGCCGACCGCGATGCCCTCGGATCCGTTGACCAGCAGGTTCGGGAAACGAGCCGGCAGGATGATTGGCTCGACCGTGTTGCCGGCGTAGTTCGGGATGAAGTCGACGGTTTCCTCGTCGATGTCGCGCAGCATCTCCATAGCCAGGCTCTGCAGCCGGCACTCGGTGTAGCGGTACGCGGCCGCCGGGTCGTTGCCGGGCGAGCCGAAATTGCCCTGCGGGTCAATCAGCGGGTAGCGCAGCGACCACGGCTGCGCCATGCGCACGAGCGCGTCGTAGAGCGCCGAGTCGCCGTGCGGGTGGTAGTTGCCCATCACGTCGCCGACGACGCGCCCGCACTTGACGTAGTTGCGGTCCGGCCTAAAGCCCGAGTCGTACATGCCGTAGAGGATCTTGCGGTGCACCGGCTTGAGGCCGTCGCGCACGTCGGGCAGCGCCCGCCCGACGATGACCGACATCGCGTAGTCGATGTAGCTGCGCTGCATCTCGGTCTGGATGTCGACCGGTTCGATCCGATCGAACGACGGCGGCTCAGTAATATCGGTCATTGTCTACTCTCTACTTTCGATCGCGATCGTTGCTCATCCGCAACCCGCCAGCATGAGTCGGGGACGGACCGGGCGGAGCGATGGCCTCTGTTCGCGAACGTGGATGGGCCTGGCCGCCGAGCGACGAAGGAGCGAGGCTGTGAGCGGACAGAGCCCATCGCGCAGCTCTAGATATCCAAGAATCGGACGTCTTTGGCGTTGCGGATAATGAACGAGCGCCGCGCCTCGACGTCCTCACCCATCAGCACGCTGAACAGCTCGTCGGCAGTGGCGGCGTCATCGAGGGTGACCAACCGAAGGATCCGGTGCGCCGGATCCATCGTGGTCTCCCAGAGTTCCTTGGAATTCATCTCGCCGAGACCCTTGTAGCGCTGGATCGCGTCGTCCTTGGCCAGCCTTCGGTTGGCGTCCTGGCCGACCTTGATCAGGCCGTCGCGTTCCTTCTCCGAGTACGCGTAACTCGGGTCACCCTTGCTCCACTTGATCTTGTAGAGCGGGGGTGCGGCGAGATAGACGTGCCCGGCTTCGACCAGCGGACGCATAAATCGGAACAGCAGCGTGAGCAGCAGCGTGGTGATGTGCTGGCCGTCGACGTCGGCGTCGGCCATCAGCACGATCTTGTGGTAGCGCAGCTTGGCCAGGTCGAACTCGTCATGAATGCCGGTGCCCAGTGCGGTGATGAGCGACTGGACCTCGTTGTTCTTCAGGACGCGGTCGATGCGCGACTTCTCGACGTTGATGATCTTGCCGCGGATCGGCAGGATAGCTTGGAACATCGAGTCGCGGCACGACTTCGCCGAGCCGCCAGCCGAGTCGCCCTCGACGATGTAGAGCTCGCTCTCACCCGGGTCGGTGGAGCGGCAGTCGGCGAGCTTGCCCGGCATGCCGAATGTGTCCAGGGCGTTCTTACGCGAAAGCTTGCGGGCCTGCTGGGCAGCCTTGCGCGCACGTGCGGCCTGCGAAACCTTGTTGACGACGATCTTCGCCTCGGCCGGGCTGCGCTCGAACCAGGCCGTCAGCTTCTCGTAGCAGACCTGCTGGACGAAGGTCCGCGCCGAGGAGTTGCCGAGCTTGGCCTTGGTCTGACCCTCGAACTGGGGCTCGCCAAGCTTGATCGACACGATCGCAGCCAGGCCCTCGCGAATGTCGTCGCCCTTGAAGCGGTCGTCAGGAGTGTCCTTGATGACCCTCTTGTCGATCGCCCATTTGTTCACGACGCCGGTGAGCGCGGCGCGAAAGCCCTCTTCGTGCGTACCGCCCTCGACCGTGTTGATCGTGTTCGCGAACGTGTACACACTTTCGGCGTAGGTGGAGTTCCACTGCATCGCGATCTCGACCGACACCCGGTTCACGACGTCCTCGTCGGTGAAGTAGATCGGGTTCTTGTGGATCGGGTCCTTCGTGGCGTTCAGGTGCCGCACGAAGTCGGCGATGCCGCCGGCGTAGTGGTAGGTGATCTCCTTCGGGCCCTTGCTCGCCTTCGGTGCTGCCTCGGCGTCGTTCTCGTCGACAACCTTCTCCGCGCGCTCGTCGCGCAGCACGATGGTCAGCCCCTTGTTCAGGAATGCCATCTCTTGCAGCCGCCGGCTGATCGTCTCGAAGTTGTAGACGGTGGTCTCGAAGATCTTCTCGTCGGCCCAGAACGTCACCGTGGTGCCGTGCCGTCGGGACGGCTCGCCCTTGGTCAGCGGGCCGGCCGGCCTCTGGTTCACGTACGGCTGGCTCCAGTGGAAGCCGTCCCGGTCGATCTCGACGTCGAGCCGGGTGCTCAAGGCGTTAACCACTGAGACTCCGACCCCGTGCAGTCCGCCGGAGACCGCGTAGGCCTTGCCGTCGAACTTTCCGCCGGCGTGCAGGACGGTGAGAATGACCTCGACGGTCGGCTTCTTCTGGGTGGGGTGCATGTCGGTGGGCATGCCGCGGCCGTTGTCGGCAACGCGTACGCCGCCGTCGGCGAGCAGGCTGACCTCGATTCGGTCGCAGTGCCCGCCCAGCGCTTCGTCGACGGAGTTGTCCACGACCTCCGACACCAGGTGATGCAGCCCGCGTTCGGACGTCGAGCCGATGTACATGCTGGGGCGCTTGCGCACCGCCTCGAGGCCCTCGAGCACCTGGATGGAGTTGCCGGTGTACTCGTGGGGCGCACTCTTGACGGCCTTGGGCGCGTCACCCCTGGGAGCATTACTCCCCGGAGCATCGCTCCTGGGAGGATTGCCGGGCTTAGTCGGCATTGTGGAGGCCACAAACACGTCCCTCTCTCGCCGGCGAGGTGCTCGGCGCACAGACCCACGGCGGGGTCCGATCGGCTCACGCCTCAGACCCGATGGCACCCATCAGAGCTGAACTCAGACATGAACTAGGGGCGACTGAGACGTGTGGTTCACACGCGACGCCACCCCTGAGCGATCTAGCTCCAGTCTAGCCCACTCAGCTGACCAAAATGGCTCTCAACGCGCGTCATCTGGCCGCTGAGCCGCGCAACCCGCTCTCCCAACGGTGTCCCATGCGCCGGACTGGACTCAACGGCAACGCCGCTGTCAGCCGTAGGTGTCACGCGGGCCGCGGGCGCCGGGGACCGCGAATCGGCCGTGCTTCCAACTCGGGCCCACCGGTCCGGTGACCATCACCTTGGTCACCGTCGTCGGGCCGAGTTCGCTGGCCAGCCGGGCGAGCAGGGTCGCGGCGAGCAGCCGCAGTTGGGTGGCCCAGGCCGTTGACTCGGCCGCTACGCGCAGTTCACCCGCGTGCAGCGCCGTCGGGCTGCAGTGCGCGGCGACGTCGGGGCCGACCAGGGCCGCCCACTCGGCGAATACTCGGGCCTCGGCGAGTGGGCGCTGCCAGCCGCGGTCTTCGGTGTAGCCGCGCAGCACGACCCCGATCGGTTGCGGGTCGTTGTGATCCGGCCCGGGTCCGGAATAGCCGCCACGTGGGGCGTCTGTCGACCCGCCACGTCGGGAACGCCGTCGCCGCGGCGCGGCGTTACCGCGCGCGATCCGCTGCGCGCCGTCCAGCGCCGCACGCACCGGGTCGTTGTCCACAGGGCCTTCTGCCTCTCCACGGCTGGTTGTGGACGGTGTCACGTCGGACGTCTCCTCTTCGGAGTCGGCGCGATCCTCACGCACGGTGCACCTGTCCGTCGCGCAGCTCGAACCGCGCGCCGTCGAGCTGTCCGGGAACGTCGGAGAGGACCGCCGCCGTGACGATGCACTGCTCGGCCTTGCTCGCTACGAGGGCCAGCTGCTCGCGGCGGCGGCTGTCGAGCTCGGCGAACACGTCGTCGAGAACCAGCACAGGATCGGCACCGGACGGGTGGTCGACTCGCAGCAGCTCGTAGCTACCCAGCCGCAGCGCCACGGCGACCGACCAGCCCTCGCCGTGGCTGGCGTAACCGCGCACCGGCAGCGCGCCGAGCGCGAGGTCCAGGTCGTCGCGGTGCGGGCCGACGAGGTTCACGCCGCGTTCGAGTTCCGCGCTGCGCATCCGGGACAGCTCGTTCAGCAGCGCACCCTCGAGATCGGGCAGATCCGGGACGGGTCCGGACGGGTCGCCGAGCGCCGGTAGCTCCGCACGCAGCGAACTGGAGTAGCGCAGACGCAGCTCCGCGTCGGCGGGCGCGACCTCGGCGTAGGCCGTAGCGGCCAACGGAGCGAGCGCTTCGAGCATGCTCAGTCGCGCGGAAAGCA
>JALZAI010000321.1 GCA_030948475.1 Actinomycetota bacterium | reverse complement strand
AAAGGCGGGATTCGGCGCGCGCGAATCTGCGTTGGGAGCGCTTGAGCTTTTGGCGGGACCGACCTCGGCCACGATGTGGGATTTAATGCGACGACAGCGGCAGCGCCGACCCCATCGCCGCGTGCGGTCGGCCGGCGACGCGCGTCCATTTGGCTCGAGCAGGCTCACAGCTAGGCATGATGGCCATATGCCGACGCTGCCCTCTTCACGCATCTCTGATCCGCTTGATGCTCCGGCCATCCGGTGGGGTGTGCTGGCGCCTGGGGGCATCGCGCGTGTTTGGACGGCAGCGCTGCACGCGACGACGGTGTCGCGGGTGGCGGCGGTCGGCTCGCGCTCGCTCGAGCGGGCGCAGGCATTCGCGGCCGAGTTCGGAGTTGAGCGGGCTTACGGCAGCTACGACGCACTTGTCGCCGACACTGGGGTCGACGCTATTTATGTCGCCAGCCCGCACTCCGAACACCACGACCTGGCCCTGTTGGCGCTGGGCGCCGGCAAACCGGTGCTGGTCGAGAAGGCGTTCACCCGCAACGCCGTCGAGGCGATGGCAGTCATCGAGGCCGCCGGGGCCCGGGGCCTGCTCACCGTTGAGGCGATGTGGACACGCTTTCTCCCGCACATCGACGTCGTACGCAGATGCCTCGAAGACGGAGTGCTCGGCGAGGTTAAGGCGGTCGAGGCCGACCACGGCCAGCTGCTGTTCCCGGATGGCCCGCTGCGGCTGGCCGACCCCGCACTCGCCGGCGGCGCGCTGCTCGACCTGGCGATCTACCCGATCTCCTTCGCTCACCTGGCCCTCGGTGCGTTCACCGCCGTCCAGGCGGTGGGGACCCTCGCCGACTCTGGCGTCGATACGAGCGAGACCGTCGCGGTCACCGGGCCGCAGGGCGCGATCGGTACGCTCGCCTCGACGATGCTTGCCAAGACCCCGTGCTCGGCGTCGATCTCGGGCACCGCGGCCCGCGTGGAGATCGATGGCTGGTTCTACCAACCGAACACGGTGCGCCTGATCGACGTCGACGACCGCGAAATAGACCGCTACGAGACGCCGCGCCGCGAACATGGGTTGGCCTACGAGGCCGCCGAGTTCGCCCGGCTGTTGACCGCCGGGAGGACCGAGTCCGACCTCGTACCGTTGAACGAAACACTACAGATCATGCAAGTGCTCGACGACGTCCGCGCGCAGCTCGGCGTCAGCTTCCCGGGTGAGGGTTAGAGAGGCTGGAACAGCGTTGATCTCAGTTCTCACCCACGGCATGACCGCGCCGAGACGGGCGGCGAGGCACTGTCATTGGGCGACGCACATCGGCAAGAGCTGCGGCAGCTGCGTAGGCAATGAGGTCGGGTCGACCGGCACAGACTCATATGCGCGCGACTACCCGCGCCGACACATGCGCGAGATCGGCTGACACACGGGTACCTCGCGGCGCTGGTCAGGCCCCGATGCGCCCAGCCGCGATCCGCGCACAGTTGTCGACGTCGCGGTCGCTACAGCGGTCCGAGGGATGTCGTCATGTGCTGGTCTCCCGAGGCTCGAGATCGGCGCGGGTCATGCCGGGGGGATGGCCGTCTGGCCATTGGACGAGTTCGAGGCGAAAGCCGTCCGGATCCGTTACCCACGCCGTCCAGAGTGTGTCCGAACCGTCGGGTGAGGTCGGGGCTTCGGTCTTGATTCCCCGACCGGCGAGCTGCGCGACCGTTCGGTCAAGGTCATCGACGGTGATCACGAGGTGACTGAGTCCACTGGGATCCACGCGGCCTCGGCCTGATTCGTGGACGAGTTCCAGGCTGACGAACTCGTCGCCCGGAAGCTTGAGCATCGTCAGACAAATCGACTCTGCGGGGCGCACGTCACCGAGCACTTCGTAGCCGAGGCAGGTGTAGAACGCGACCGATCGCTTCAAGTCCGCGACCCGCAGGCCGACATGCAGGGTTCTCACCAGATTCCCTCTCTCGGCGGTGCGCGGGCGTGCGTCAGACGCTGAAGCGCAGATGCGTCGCGCCTGGCGTCGCCACCACGTCGGTGCGCTGCAGGCTGACCGCTTCGGCAAGCCCTGCGAACAACGGCGTCCCGCCGCCGACCAGGACCGGGACCAGGTGGAGGCGGAACTCGTCGACCAGTCCGAGCGGCAAGGCCTGCTGCATGACCGTCGCGCCGTCGCCGAATGGATTCTCCCGGCTGTCGTTAGGCCCGGTGACGTAGCCGTCGAGTGATACGGACATGTCGCAGATGACGATTGCCATGGATTCCCTGCTTTCTTTCCGGTAGAGAAGTCGGTCGGAGAGATCGGCGTGCCTTCATCGCACGACGCGGTAGCGCGTGTGCGTGACCTGCTGTTCGCGGTTCCCGGTGTCCGGGGTCAGGCAGCGGACCAGCTCGAGCTCGAAGCGTTCGGCCGGCAAATTCTCGAAGAGGCGGCGGCCGCGTCCGAGCAGGACGGGAACGACGTGCAGCTCGAGCTCGTCGAGCTCCCCGGCGCCCAAAAGGGCGTGCGCTGCGCCCGCTCCCATCGCCACGACGTCGCCGTCGCCGGCGGCGGCGCGGGCCGCTTCGGCGCACTCCCGCACGTCGGTGACGTAGCGGACGCTGCCGGGCGGGGGATCATCCGGGACGTCGTGCGTCAGCACGAAGATCGGCACGCCGTCGTGGTGATCGCCGTCCCAGCGGCCGGCGTTCTCGTACGTGCGGCGGCCCGAGATAACGGCCCGTGTCGCCATCGCTTCGTTGAACACCTGCCCGTTCTCGTCCGGTTCGTGACGTCGGTCGAGCCAGTTGAACAGTCGGAAACCGCCGACGCCCATGGGTTCATCGGCGCCGTCCTGCAGCCCGGCGACGAAGCCGTCCAAGGACAAGGTCATGTCTAGCCGGATGAGGCTCATCGTGGCCGCCGGTAGATCGAGATGACAGTCCCGTCGGGATACGGGGTGACCTTGGCTAATCGGAGGCGAAGCCCGACCGGGAGGTCCTTGAACAACGGCTCGCCGCTGCCGAGGGCAACAGGGCGGGTCACTAGGCGGAACTCGTCCACAAGGTTCGCGCGAGTGAGGGCTTGGGCGAGCGTGTAACCGCCGTAGACGATGATCTCGCCGCCAGGCTGAGCTTTGAGGTTTGCGACCTCCTCGGTGAGGTCGCCGCTGGCGATCGTGGTGGTCGGCCAGTGCGCCTGGGTGAGCGTTGTAGAGAACACCACCTTCGGGATGGCGTTCATGGGTTTGGCGTACTCGGCGGTGGATGTCGGCCAGAAGCTGGCCATCTGCTCGTAGGTGACTCGGCCCATCGCATGGACACCTGCGTTGCTGACCCATGCC
>JALZAI010000085.1 GCA_030948475.1 Actinomycetota bacterium | reverse complement strand
GGGACGGACTGGTGCGCGAGCCGGACCGGGCGCTGGGGCTGGGCGCGGCCGACTGAGTGCCGGTGGCGCTGCCGCGCGCCGCTCCGGACAGCGCGTACCTGGTGCGCAGATCATGTTGCAGCGCCTGCAGGAACGGTAGGACGGGTGTGCTCGGCACGCCGGTCTCGGCCGCGAACTGCGCGACCAGCCGATCCAGCGTCGTACGCAGCGTGCTGGGAATCTGCGAATCGTTCGTCGACGTCGCTGTGTCCGGCGTCGCCTGCGCCGCCATGAGCTGGGAAAACATCCGCTGCGCGACTGCGGACTCGACCGTGTAGCGCGCCCCGCCGGACAGCGCGGTCGCCGGGACGATCATGCCGCTTCCCCGGTCGATGTCGACCGTCCGTCCGGTCACCTTCGTCGGCCGGTACAACGCCGGCATCCAGGGTGCCGAGGACAGCGGCCCGGCGTCGACGCGATAGACCTGCACCACGCTCGGTCCGGACGTGCGCAGCGCCACGTCCGCGTCCGCGGGCAGCACCCCGCCGGACGGCCGAAAGGTCCGCTCGAACGACCATCCCGCGCCGTCGTAGAAATCCACGTTGGCGATCCCGAAGTATCCCGGTACGTCGCGGTCGAGCGTCACCGTGAACACTGGCTGCGCATCGTTCTTCGAGCTGCGCGGACGAAGGCCGGCCACGAACGACACCGGCCCGAGCGGGTGCGAGTCGTCGATCGACGGCACCCGCTGCGGTGCCGCGGCGCGCTTCGGGAACGCACCCGTCTGCACGACCAGGAACGCCGTGCCGGCCACCATCAGCGCGGTGACCACGCCGACCGCGAAGCCGCGCATCGGCAGTGCGTCGTCGGGCTGGGTCGAGTCCGCTGTCTCGTCCTGACGCAGCCAGGCCTGGCCGGCGCGCAGCAGCAGCAGGGTGGCCAGCAGTCCGGCGGCGAGCAGTGGCTCGCGCAGCCCTGCTGGCGTGTTCGGACCGGCGGCGCGCTTCGTCCCCGCGTACGCGAGACCGAAGGTGACCAGCACACCGAAGTACGGCAGGACGGGCGCCCAGCGCCGGGCAACGCACTCGCCGGCCAGGGCGCCGGCCAGCCAGCTGAGCGCGACCGGCGCTACCAGGAGCGAACGCGGGCTGACCAGGGGAAGCGCGAACGTCAGGATCCGTGATGGCCCGTGATAGAAGCCGTCGACCAGAGCAGCGAAACCGAACGGCTCGTGCAGCACGACCACCAGCGTGTAGACCAACAGCACAGCGATGTCGATCAGTGCGCCCAACCGCAGCCGCACACCCAACCGCACCGTCACCACCGGTAGCAGCACGCTCAGCACGGCCGCACCGAAGAGTGGCACGGCACCCACGCTGGCCGGGAAGGCGCGCAGCCACGGCGCGGTTGCCAGCAGGCTCGCGAGCACGCAGACGGCGACCAGCCACCTTGGAACCAGCCGGCGCATCAGCCGGGCCTGCTGCGGTAAGGCGACAAGGTCATGTGTAGACCCCGATGTTCCAGGCGGTGCACGCCGCGTCGGCGTCGGTGGCGACGATGACGCGCACCCCGGGAAAGCGCACCGGAAGGCTGCGCTCGGCGTCGAGTGAGATCACGACCAGCCGCTCGAAGCGGCGACGCAGCGCGGCGACGTAAGGCAGATCCGCAACGTCGAGCACGCCGGTGATGACGACCAGCGACGTGCCACTGCGGGCGTGCCGCAGCGCCAACAGCTGGCGCTGCAGCGAGCCGGCGGCGTGCGGTGCTACAGCGGTCAGGTGGTCGATGAGCGGCGTGACATCGCGTAGCCGCGGACCGCCGAGCGTGCTTGCGTCGGTCAGCCGGAGCTCGACGGGTGCCTTGTTGGCCGAGCCGGCCACGAGCACCGACGCCGCGACGTCCACGGCGGACTCGAAGGACTCCTCGGTGTAGTGCGACGGTCGCTGGTCGAGCAGCACCACGCTGTACGGCTGGGAGGTGTCCACGTTGTGCTTGACCACCAGTCGTCCGGTACGCGCGGACGAGCGCCAGTGCACCAGGCGCAGGTCGTCGCCGGACACGTAGTCGCGCAACCGGTGAAAGGTGATGTTGCCCTGCGGCGAGGTGTCCGACGACGGGCCTTCGAGGTGGCGGGTCTGCCCCGCCGGGAGGGTCCGGAAACCGAGTACCCGCGGGTAGATCCAGATGCGCTCGATGTCGCCGAACTTGCGCGAGGTCCGGAACAACTCGAACGCGTCGCGCCGCGACACCTCCACCGGACCGACGTCGAAGATGCCGCGTCGCCGCGTAGGCAGGAGGTAGGTGCGCAGACCCTGTTCGCCCGGCCGAAGCCGTGGGATCAAAGTACGCACCTGCGCGCCACCGAACGGTTGGTTGGCGACCGTCACGCCGACGGTGCGGCGGCTCTTGTTCGCGAAGCTCAGCACCGCGATGGCGGGGGATCCCTTCGTCACGCGCGGCGGCTGGATGGCCCGCGTGAGTGACAATGCGGACGGCCGGGCGACGACGCCGAGAGTTATCAGTACCAGGACGAGCAGGCCGACGCCGACGAGGTCGAACGCCGTCCACTGCAGCCAGAGGCCGAGCGCGAGCGCGATCGCGCCGCCGAGCAGTGCAGCGAGCCCCATCCTGGTCATCGGCGCGCTCGGCCTAGACCTCTGCGCCGCGTGGGACGGGCACCGACTGCAGGGCGCGGGCGATGAGCTCGGCGCCGGTGCGTCCGTGCATCTCGGCATCGGGCTGCAAGATCACGCGATGCGCGAGAATTACCCGGGCCATCTGCTTGACGTCCTCCGGCGTCACGAACGCCCGTCCGAGCGACGCGGCGTATGCGCGCGCCGCACGCAGCAGCGCAAGGCTGCCGCGGGGCGAGACGCCCAGGCGCAGCTCGGGCATCGTCCGCGTCGATGCGGCAATGGCGACGATGTAGCGCTCGATCGCCGGCGCCACTTCGACGTGCCGGACGTCCTCGATCATCGCCAGCACCTCGTCGCCGCCGAGCACGGGACGGAGGTTGTCGACGGTCGGGCCCATCTTCTGGGTCCGCAGCACGTCGGCTTCCGCGTCCGCGCTCGGGTAACCGACGCTCAGCTTCATGAGGAACCGGTCAAGCTGTGCCTCGGGCATCACGTAGGTGCCCTCCATGTCGATCGGGTTCTGCGTCGCGACGACCATGAACGGCCGCGGCATCGCGTACACCTCGGCGTCGTTGCTGAGCGTGCCCTCCTCCATCACCTCCAGCAGCGCCGACTGGGTCTTGGGCGACGCTCGGTTGATCTCGTCGCCCAAGACGATGTTGGCGAAGATCGGCCCTGGCCGGAATTCGAACGCGCTCGTCGCCTGGCTGTAGACCGAGACTCCGGTGACGTCGGAGGGCAGCAGGTCCGGGGTGAACTGGATGCGGTGCCAGGTGATGGACAACGAGGTCGCGAGCGCGCGGGCGAGGGAGGTCTTGCCGGTTCCCGGAACGTCCTCGAGCAGCAGGTGACCCTGAGCGAGCATGCACACGATCGCGTCGTGGATGACCTCTGGTTTGCCCTGGATGACCTCGCCGATGTTGCTCGCGAGTCGCTCGACGTTGGACGCCAGCCTGCCGTCCTCGGGGTTCGCGGTCATAGGTCTCCAGATCTGAGCAGACATGGTGCGCGGAAGATCATGACGAGGACTGCGTGGCGGTCGGTGTAGGCGACGGCGACGTGGACGTGGACGTGGACGTGGGAGTGGGAGTGGGCGTGGGAGTGGGAGTGGGCGTCGGCGTGGGGAGCGGGGGTGGCGGGTTGTCGACCCGGACATCGATGGTGTGGTGGCCATCGATGAGGTCGGTGTAGTCGAACTGAACCCGCCAGCCGTCCGCCGGGATCACGCTGAGGCAGGTCGCGTCGACGACGAGCTGCGCCGTATCGCCGCGTGATCCCGGCTCCCATTGCCCGGTCGTGCAGTCACGGCCGTTCGGATCGAACACCGTCTCGTGCCAGCCGGAGGTCTGTGCCTGCGAAAGGTCGGCGCCTTGGTAGGTCAACTGCAGTGTGGCGTTGCCGGCTGCGTCCAGCGAGGGGGCGAAGTCGGCACCGAAGTCGCTGGCGTGAAGGTCGACCGATGTCGGCTCGGTACCCGATACCGGGACCGGGAAGCTGTGCGGCACGCCGAAGTAGCTGAACGACACGACGACGACGAACCGGCCGCCCTGCTGGACACAGCTGAGGCTGACGTCGACGCTCGCCGGCGGTTGGGAGGACGAGCTGCCGCAGTCGGACGTCGCTTCGTTGGCCGCACGCAGGTCCCAGCCGGCCGCGAAGCGCAGCAGCAGCGGGTCGGAGCCCTGGTAGGTGACTCCGATCCGCAGCCCGCCGGCGTTCGCGGACGCCCACCTCGCCGTGAAGTCGGCCCGCGATGCGGTGGTGCTCGGCGCGTCGATGCCCACCGAGGCGCTCCCGCCCGGCGAGTCACCGGCCCCGTAGAGCGGCGGGTCGGTCGCGGTGCCCGAACTCTGCCGCAGCTGGATCCGGACGCTGCACGTACCGTGATAGAGGGCTCGCTGGATGCCGGGGAACGACAGGCTCTGACCCGGGACCAGGTTCGTCCGGTCGAGGTTCTGCGCCACGTTGCCGCAGCGGAGCGTGCTGCTGACGAGGTCGAACGTCTCGCCACGGCTGTCGGTGCCGGACGGGAAGGACACCTGCACGGACAACGTCCCCGAGGCCGCGCTGTCATTGTGGAAGGCCGCCGAAACCGACGGTACGGGCCAACTGGCGATGGCCGGCTGGACGTCGACCGGCCCGATGAGCGCCGTCGATCGGGGATGTCCGGGTGCGATCGCGACGACCGCGACCTGGTAGCGCCGCCCGGCCCGGATCCCGGTGAGCGGCATGCTGCTGCGCGTCGTGGGGCCCTTGGTGGCCAGCACCGATCCGTTGTTCAGCAGCTGGTACTCGAGCTGTCCGCCGACCCCGCCGAGATCGTGCGTCTGGCCACCGCTGAAGTGCACCGAGACGGTGGTTTGGGTGCTCGACTGTCCGGTGGTAATCGGCGGCGCGCTGGCCTGCACGCTGATGTTTCCCGGGACCGGCGGCGTCCAGCTGCGCTCGCAGGAGCTGTCGGCGGACGGCGTGCCGATCGTGCCCTTCGTGCCGATGCCCTCGACCTGGAAGGACAGGCCGCGCCCGAGCAGGCCGTCATTGCCGGCATAGGCGAAGCTGAAGCTGTGCTGGGTCGGGTCGCCCACGAGCTGGCGCGTCGGCGGCGGGGTGGACTGGCCGATCCCGTCGCACAGCCTCGGGACGATCTGCCAGCTTGCCGTCGGCACGCACCCGGCCGCGACACCGCCGCACGAGTCCCAGGTGACGTTCCAGTTGCCGGCTGAGTCGACCGTCGTAGTGACGCCAGTCGGCGCTGCCGGTCCCTCGACGCTGGTGCGCACGCTCAACGGCGGGGACGGGGTGCCCTTGCCGTTGATGTACGCGGTGACCACCAGCTGGTACTGGGTGTCGGGGAACAGCCCGGTCAGGTTCACGCCGTCCTGCCCCTGAACCTTCACCGTCGCGGGTGCGGGGGGCGCGTTCGAGCCATTAGTCAGCTTCACCGACACCGAGTATGTCGAGGCCGCGCAGTCCTGCGGGTCGAGCAGCGGGTAGGTCCAGCGCAGCTGCACCGACCGCGATCCGCGCTCGACCAGCTGGACGGCGGCGATGTGTGGTTGCTGCGTCGTGGTCTTGCAGTTGATCTTGTCGTTGGTACTCTGCTGCGGGCGGGTCCGCGCCCGCTTCGGCGCTGTGGGTCGCTTCGTCGGTGTGGCCCCGGCCTTGTGCTGCCGTCCGGCGGTGAGCGTGGCGGCCCCGTTCGTGTCGACCTGGACGGCCGAGTGCTTGTCGATGACCCGTGGCTTCTGGCTGCCGTCGCTGAACACGGCCAGCGCCTCGAAGTTGCCGCGGGCGTTGAAGATGACTCGGCTGCCGCGTGCCTCGACCTGGGCGCCGGTCAGGTCGAGCTCCTCCTGGGCCAGCTTCGGGTACCGTGCGGCTCCCGTGATCGGCTGCGCCGTGCCGTGGTCATCGATCTGCCACAGTCCGCCGGAGCCGTTGGTGGCCATCGTGTAGAGCCGACCGCCACTCTGCGCCGGTGCCAGGAGGCTCAGCCCGGGGTCGAGCGCCGAGATCGGGTGTACGGACGCAGCTCCGGTGCCGTTCACCGGGGCCGACACCAGGCTCCAGCCCGCGCTGTCCCGGTACAGGAACGCGACGAATCCGGCCAGCTGACTGACCGGCAGGATCCGCTGCAGTCCGTGGTGCGCGGAGACTGCCAGACGGCGCGAGGCTCCCTCCCCGTCGTAGACGTCCAGCCCGCGCGCGGAGGCGACGGCCACGACGTCCCCGCCGGTGCCGTCGGAGTTACGCGCGGCCGAGGCGATGGCGGCGACGCCCGAGACCGATCCGCGCCGCGTGCTCGTCAGAGCGGCACCGGCGTTGCTTCCCGATGGCACGGACAGACGGGTGACCGTGTGCGCGGCACCGCGGCCGCTGAGCAGCCAGAGGTTGCCGTTCGCGCTGGCCTGCCCGCCCACCGCTCTAACCACCGGCTGGCTCAGGGCGAGGTACGCGCGCGCCTTGGCCCTGGCCGAGCGGCCGGTCGCCGAAACGACCGTCGACTGGCTGACCAGGTACACAGCAGCCCGGCCCCGCGCACTCTGCACGATGTAGGCGGAGTCGCCGGCCGCCACGGCACGGGCCCCGGACGCACCGGGAAGTGGCGGCAGCCGGACCCCGCCGCCGGTCGGCCGCAGAACGAAACCGCTCGCGTCCAGCATGTTGAACTCGCCGGTTCGCGAGTTCAGCATCAGCGTGCCACCGGCCAGCGCGATCATGTCGAGATCACCGGTGGTCTTCGCGGACACGGCCTTGAAGGCGTTGCGCAGCCGCACCGTCGGTCTGCCGCTCGCGAGATCGACGGCAACCGGGGAGGTGTTGTCGTTGAGATACATCGAACCGAAGAACAGCTCGAAGGAGCGGGCCTTGCTCGGCTTCACGGCGAATGACGCGACGGTGACGGCTACCGCCACGGCGAGCAGCGCGACCAGCATCGCGGCGGTCTGCCCGCGTGAGGGGCCGCGGACCGCAGCGTCCGATCTGCTCGGCCGGAACGCGCTGGCAGCGTGCCGGCGTCCGACCACCGTGTCCTCCCCTGCTTGGGCTGAAGGGTCTCGTCCGTCCCAGTGCGGCACCGGACGTTGTAGTAAGTATCGCGTTAAGGCGGCTATTAATGCGCGCCCGCTCCGGAACCGGGCAAATCAGGTGGGCGGACAGGCGCCGAAGGACCGGAGCCGACGCGGGCCGAGGCGCGGGGCTGCGGAGAATCCCCCGCGGTACCGGTGGGTCCCAACCGCCCGGCACTGGCTATTGTTTTCCCTATCGCTATCAGAGTGGGACGCTGCCGCTACGGTGGCGACCGAACCGGAGACCGACGTTCCCGCAGGGAGGCTTTAGTCCAGTGACGACGACCGCCGAACCCCGGACCGCTGGCGCGCCGGACCCGGTCAATCCGGAGCCGATAGTCGCGCGCGCGTTTCCGGCGCACCAGTTCCAGAAGGGCTCTCAGCTCGGCGCGCTGCTGCGCACCACCGACCACAAGATGATCGGTCGGATGTACATGGTGACGTCGCTGGCGTTCTTCGCCGTCGGCGGCATCATGGCAATGCTCATGCGTGCCGAGCTGGCTCGTCCCGGGATGCAGTTCCTCTCGCCCGAGCAGTACAACCAGCTCATCACGATGCACGGCACCGTGATGCTGCTGTTCTTCGCGACCCCGATCGTGTTCGCGTTCGCCAATCTCGTCCTGCCGCTGCAGATCGGCTCGCCGGACGTCGCCTTTCCGCGGCTGAACGCCTTCTCCTATTGGCTGTTCTTGTTCGGTGCGCTGATGGCTTTGTCGGGCTTCATCACGCCCGGTGGCGCTGCTGACGCCGGGTGGACGATGTACACGCCGCTGTCCGACGATCTGAACTCGCCGGGCGCGGGCACCGATTTGTGGATCCTCGGACTGGCGCTCGCCGGCCTCGGTACCATTCTCGGCGCCGTCAACATGGTCACCACCGTGATCACCCTGCGCGCGCCGGGCATGACCATGTTCCGCATGCCGGTCTTCACCTGGAACATCCTGGTCACCAGCCTGCTCGTGCTGCTCGCCTTCCCGATCCTTACCGCGGCCATTCTGGTGCTGTGGATAGACCGGCATATGGGGGCGCAGGTATTCGAGCCGGCAAACGGCGGCGCGGTGCTCTGGCAGCACCTGTTCTGGTTCTTTGGGCATCCGGAGGTCTATATCGTCGCGCTGCCCTTCTTCGGGATCGTCACCGAAGTCATCCCGGTCTTCAGCCGTAAACCACTGTTCGGCTACAAGGGCATAGTGTTCGCCACGCTGTCCATCGCGGCGCTGTCGCTGACGGTGTGGGCGCACCACATGTTCACCACGGGCGCGGTGCTGCTGCCGTTCTTCTCGCTCATGACGTTGCTGATCGCCGTGCCGACCGGCATCAAGTTCTTCAACTGGATCGGGTCGATGTGGCGTGGTGCGGTCACCTTCGAGACGCCGATGATCTTCTCGATCGGTTTCCTGGTGACCTTCCTGTTCGGCGGTCTCACCGGCGTGCTGCTCGCCAGCCCGCCGCTCGACTTCCACGTGTCGGATAGCTACTTCGTGGTCGCGCACTTCCACTACGTGCTGTTCGGGACGATCGTGTTCGCCGTTTACTCGGGCATCTACTTCTGGTTCCCGAAGTTCATCGGTCGCTACCTCGACGAGAAGCTGGGCAAGCTGCACTTCTGGATGACCTTCATCGGCTTCCACATGACCTTCCTCGTGCAGCACTGGCTGGGCGCCGAGGGCATGCCGCGCCGCATCCCCGACTACCTGCCGACGGACGGCTTCACCGCGCTGAACACCTTCTCCACGATCGGGTCGTTCGTGCTGGGCGCCTCGTTCCTGCCCTTCGCCTACAACCTGTACCGGTCCTACCGCTTCGGCGAGATCGTCACCTCCGACGACCCGTGGGGTCACGGCAATTCGCTGGAGTGGGCCACGTCCAGCCCGCCGCCACGGCACAACTTCACCTCCATCCCGCGCATCCGCTCGGAGCGTCCCGCGTTCGAATACCACTACCCGCACCTGTTGCGCCAGCTCGAGGTCGAAGCCCACGCGGGCAGGGGCGGCGGGCACCCGGCCGATCTGGTCGGAGCGTCCGTCTCGTCCGATGGTGACCGGATGGGTCACCGGGACACGGATCCGGGCGGCTGACCCGCGGTCGGCCCCGCCAGTCGGCGCCGTTTTCCGGGAGTGAGTGAGCCATGCGGCCCACGTCTGTGCTGACCACGCTGACCGACGCGACCGCCCGGCAATCACTGCGGCCTTCTTCGCGGCGCTGGCCGCGCACGACGTCGACGTCCGCGACATCGAACAGGTCGTGATCCGGGACCGGCTGATCCTCACCGTCCTGTTCGACTTCCGTGGCGACCCGGCCGCCCTGCGCAACTCGGTGACGACCACCGCCGGCGCGCTAGGGATGGAGTGCGACGTGGCCGTTGCCACCAGGGCGAGCGGATGCGCCGCCGCACGTTCGGCCCGCGCAGTCACGTCATCGTGCTCGGCCACCCGGGCAAGGTGGACGCGTTGCGCCGCTTCGCGCACGAGCTCGGCGTGCCGATGAGTCAGACGGTCGCCGTCGGCGCCGGCGGGACCGACAGCGCCATGCCCGCCAGTGCCGGGCTGGGGATCGCCTTCAACGCGAGGGCGGCGGTACGGGCCGCAGCCGACCCGCACTGCGCGTGCCGTACCTGGACACCGTGCTCTTCGTCCTCGGGATATCGCGCGCTGAGATCGACGCGGGCGAGCTTCAGTAGCTCGCGGGGCTCGTTTTCCGCGGTCCCGCGAGCGCGCCGAGGGCCAGCAGCAGGAATCCCGCCAGTGCCACCCAGAAACCGAAGCTGGCGTGCTTGAGGTAGTCGAAGTAGGACGGCGTATTGCTGTTGAACAGCTGGGCGAAGCTGGCGTCGATCCTGATCAGGTCGATGGCCCAGAGCGTGGCGGTGACGCCGGCCAGACCGACGACGGCGCCCAGCACCCGACACAGCGTCGACAGGCCGCCGATCGGCGAGACCGCCAGGATGGCGAGCACGAAGGCAGCGATGACCAGCACCCAACCCAGCCAGCTGAAATAGTACGGTGCGACGCCGAAGCTGATGTGCGAACTGCTCTCGGCCGGGGCCTGGTCGAGCTGCCTCTGTAGCCCGCTCAGCGTGTGGTGCAGCTTGCTGAAAGTCGTTTGCGAGCCGGCGCCTTGAAACAGCGAGCTGCTGGACTTGTCGCCACGTAGCCAGTCCAGCAACGTAAACGCGACGACGACGCCGGCCGCGCCGATGATTGCCAGCACCGCTCCGATGACACCGAACCCCTGGGCGCGGGGCCGCAGACCGTATCCCGTGTTCTGCGGCGCGGCTCCGTAGCGCTGCCCGTAGGGCGGCTGCCCGTACGGCGGCTCCCCCTGCGCCGGCTGGCCGTACTGCGGCTGCTGGCCGAAGTCGGATCCCGTCATGGCTGCGAACGTAGCGCACGCCTGGGCACTGCCACAGCCCGACATGATGCGGCCAGCGAGCGGTGGATCACAGCTTTCGTGGACCGATGATCCCGGCTGCCCCGATGATGGCGAAACCTAGGATCGCGATCCAGAATCCGGTGCTACGGCGACCGAAGTACTGGCCGTAGGTGTCCTCGGCGGCGTAGCGGGTGCTCTCGAGTTCGATCGCGCCGAAGCTCAGCACCACCGCGAATCCGGACAGGATCGGCCCTGCGATGCGAAAGGAAGGCTTCAACGCACGACTGGCTGCCCGTCCAGGCGTACTCCGGCCGCGGTCATCTCGGCGAGCGCCGCCTCGACAGTGGTGCGCGCCACCCCGGCCGTCAGGTCGAGGCGGACGGTGGCGGCGAAGCCGTTGCGCACCGCGTCCAGCGCGGTCGCGCGGACGCAGTGGTCGGTGGCGAGACCCATGATCTCGACGGACTCGACGCCGCGTTCGCCCAACCAGGCCGCCAGCGCGACGCCGTCGCTGCTCGCCTCGAAACCGGAATACGCGGCGACGTACTCGCCCTTGTCGAAGACCGCCTCGACGGTGCTGGTGTCGAGGTGCTCGTTCAGCCGGGCCCCGCCGGTGCCGACGCGGCAGTGCACCGGCCAGGTGTCGACGAAATCGGGGGCGTCCGAGAAATGGCTTCCGGGGTCGATGTGATGGTCGCGCGTCACCACCGAATGCGCGTAGCCGCCCTCGGCGAGGCGGGCACTGATCGCCCGAGCGACGTCCGTACCCCCTGTGATGGCGAGGGAACCGCCCTCGCAGAAGTCGTTCTGAACATCGACGACGATGACCGCGTGCATGTCTTGGACGCTAGCGCGCTAGACGAGCCGAGTGGGGATGGCTGGCTCGCCCCGCGACAGCTTGAGCCCGTCCCAGGGCAGCGTGATCGTCGCTGCGCGCAGGTGCTCCCGCGATTCGTCCAGGCTGGGTAGTCCGGCCACTGCCTCGCCCGCGCGCATCAGCGGTCGCTGCAGAAACCGCTCGCCCTCGTGCGGTTCGGGCGTGCCTCTGGCGACGATCTCCTCCAGCGCCGTCCCGCTCGGCTTGTACGCGCGTAGTGCGGTCTTGCGTCCGCCGGCGCTGGCCTTGTGCTCGGAGCGCTTGGCCACCGGGTGGCCGTCCACCTCGACCAGCTTGTAGACCAACCCCGCTGTGGGCGCGCCGGAGCCGACCACGACTGCGGTGCCGGCGCCGTAGGCGTCCACCGGGGCCGCGGCCAGGGCGGCGATCGCGAACTCGTCCAGGTCGCCGCTCACGACGATGCGGGTTCCAGTCGCACCGAGGCTGTCCAGTTGCTCGCGCGCCAGCCGCGCCAGCACGCCGAGGTCGCCTGAGTCGATGCGCACGGCACCCAGTTGGGGTCCGGCGACCTCGACGGCCGTGGCGATGCCACGGGTGATGTCATAGGTGTCGACGAGCAAGGTCGTCGACGTCCCGACCGACGCGGTCTGTGCCGCGAAGGCCGCGCGCTCGTCGTCGTGGAGCAGCGTGAAGGAGTGGGCGGCGGTCCCGGCGGTCGGTATGCCGTACCGCTGCCCCGCGGCCAGGTTGGACGTCGAGGCGAACCCGGCCAGATACGCGGCGCGGGCGGCGGCGACTGCTGCCCGCTCGTGGGTGCGCCGCGAACCCATCTCGATGACCGGCCGGCCGGCCGCCGCGGCAACCATTCGCGCTGCGGCTGCGGCGATCGCTGAGTCGTGGTTGAGGATCGAGAGCACCAGCGTCTCGAGCACGACCGCCTCGGCGAACGTCCCGCTCACGGTCATGATCGGCGACTGCGGGAAGTACAGCTCGCCCTCGGGGTAGCCGTCGACGTCCCCGCCGAAGCGGAACGACGCGAGGTAGTCGGCCGCCGTCTCGTCGATCACTCCGTCCTCGCGCAGGTAGGCGACGTCCTCGCCGGTGAGCCGGAAGTCGACGATCGCGTCGAGCACCCGCGCCGTCCCGCCGACGACGCCGTAACGGCGACCGTCGGGTAGCCGGCGGGCGAAGACCTCGAAGCTGCACCGGCGCGAGGCAGTGCTGTCGCGCAGGGCGGCACCAAGCATGGTGAGCTCGTACCGGTCGGTGAACAAGGCGGTCGTGCTCATACCCGTCCTCGCTGCGCTCCGGGCGGGTATCCGGAGACGCTATGCCACTGGTTCGCTCGGCAAGCCTCGCCCATACTCGCGATGGTGTCAGACCGGGTCACCGAAGGCCCGTGCCACGCGTGACACCATAGGGGGCATGGCGGGCACCCTTTCGCCGCGACGGGAGGCAGTCGAAGAGGTCGAGGAACTCTCCGCTGCCGATCCCGACCGGCCGTGGATGACGATTGTGTGGGACGACCCGATCAACCTGATGTCATACGTCACGCACGTGTTCATGCAGGTCTTCGGCTATCCAAAGGCAAAGGCGGAGAAGCTGATGCTCGACGTGCATCATCGCGGCAAGGCCGTTGTGTCCTCCGGCCCCCGCGAGCGGATGGAACTCGATGTCGTCACGCTGCACGGGTACGGGCTGTGGGCCACCGTTCAGCAGTCGGACTGAGAGCGGCGCGTGAAGCTCCACGCCGACGGGCTGGGTGCCCGGCTGAAGTTCTCCGGGCCGGAGGCGGCCATGCTCGCCGGGCTGTTGGACGAGCTGATCGCGGAGCTGCTTCCGGATGCGCTGGATCGTGCCGATCCGGTGCACGAGCGGCTCTTCCCGTCCGGGTACCGCGACGACGCCGACTCCGAGCGAACCTTCCGCGAGCTGACCGAAACCTCGCTGCGGGACGAACGGACCGACCGGGCCGAGCAGTGTCGCGCCGAGGTCGGTGTCAAACGGTCCGTCTGGCGCTCCTGCGAGGTGCATCTGGACGCCGAGGGCGTCGAGCGATGGATGCGCGTCCTCAACGACATGCGGCTGGTTCTCGGCACGCGGCTGGCCATCGGTGACGAGGTGGACTACCGCCTGGAACGCGGCGATCCGCAGTTGCGCGAACGGGCCCGCTACGTCTGGTTGACCGCGCTGCAGGACTCCCTGGTCGAGTCCCTGACCGAAGGCACCTGACCATCGGCCCGTCACTCAACACGTGCAGGCGTCACTCAACACAGGCGGACCTCACTCGACCGGCCGCCCCGTACCCTGAACAATGTGCTGACCATCGACCGGGCGGCCTACGACGCGATCGTCGCGCACGCCCGCCGGGACCATCCGGACGAGGCGTGCGGCATCGTCGCCGGTCCCGAGGGCAGCGACCGGCCCGCCCGCCACGTCCCGATGCTCAACGCGGCCCGTTCGCCGACGTTCTACGAGTTCGACTCGGCCGACCTCCTGCAGCTGTACAAGGAGCTTGGCACCAACGACGAGGAGCCGGTCGTGGTCTACCACTCGCACACCGCGACAGAGGCGTATCCGTCACGTACCGACATCTCCTACGCCTCGGAGCCCCACGCACACTATGTACTGGTCTCGACCCGCGAACCGGACGAGACCGAGTTCCGCTCGTATCGCATCGTCGACGGCGCGGTTACCGAGGAGCCGGTCGAGGTGGTCGAGCGCTATGTGTGACGTGCCGATCGAGCGGGCGCTGCTGGGGCATCGCGGCGCCGATCTGCGCTACGACTGTCCGTGACCTCGGCCACCCGTTCGACGGGTGGGACGATGGACGCCGTCCGCGACGTTGCAGGTACTGGCTCACCTCATCGACTTCACCTCATCGACTTCATCATCGACTTAGGAGCACCCCTCATCATGGCCATCGAGGTCAAGATTCCGACGATCCTGCGGACCTACACCGGCGGCGACAAGGTCGTCGAGGCGAAGGGCGACACCCTCGGCGCTCTGATCGACGACCTGGACGCTGGTCACACCGGCCTGAAGGGACGGCTGATCACCGACGACGGCGCGCTGCACCGGTTCGTCAACGTCTACGTCAACGACGAGGACGTGCGCTTCACCGGTTCGCTCGCGACTGCGCTGAAGGACGGCGACTCGGTCACCATCCTGCCCGCGGTGGCCGGCGGCAACCGCTGACGTGACTCGGTACGAGTCACTGATCGAGGCGACGGGGGACACCCCGCTCGTCGGACTGCCGACGCTGTCGCCGCGGTGGGACGGCGCGAACCCGGTCCGACTGTGGGCCAAGCTCGAGGACCGCAATCCCACCGGGTCGATCAAGGACCGCGCCGCGCTGGCGATGGTGCGAGCGGCCGAGGCGGACGGACGGCTCACCCCGGGCTGCACGATTCTCGAGCCGACGTCTGGCAACACCGGCATCTCGCTCGCCATGGTCGCGAAACTGCGCGGGTACGGGCTGGTCTGCGTCATGCCCGAGAACACCTCCATCGAGCGGCGGCAGCTGCTCGAGATGTTCGGTGCGCGAATCGTCTCCTCGCCCGCGGCCGGCGGTTCGAACCAGGCGGTGGCCACGGCGAAGGAACTCGCCGCGCAGTACCCGGACTGGGTGATGCTCTACCAGTACGGGAACCCCGCGAACGCGCAGGCACACTACGAGGGCACCGGACCCGAGCTGCTGCGCGACCTTCCGACGATCACCCACTTCGTCGCCGGCCTCGGTACCACTGGGACCCTGATGGGGACCGGCCGCTACCTGCGCGAAAAGGCACCAGACGTGCAGATCGTGGCCGCTGAACCGCGCTATGGCGAGCTGGTCTACGGCCTACGCAACATCGACGAGGGCTTCGTCCCCGAGCTCTACGACGACAGTGTGCTGAGCTCGCGGTTCTCGGTGACGTCCTACGACGCGCTGCGCCGCACCCGGGATCTCATCGAGCACGAGGGCATCTTCGCCGGCATCTCCAGCGGCGCGATCCTGCACGCAGCGCTGTCGATCGCGGATCGGGTCGCGGCGGACCGCGACCGGGCCGACATCGCCTTCGTCGTGTGCGATGGCGGCTGGAAGTACCTGTCGACCGGCGCGTACAGCGGCTCGCTGCAGCAGGCGGCCGAGAGGCTGGAAGGCCAGCTCTGGGCTTGAGGCCAAGACGGCGTTAGCGGACTGTAAGGTCTGTGTAGGCTCCGGAGTGCGAATATGCAGTGTGAGATGGCGTAGGTATGTCGGCACGCTGATCGGGCTGCTGGCCGCCGCGGTCGCCATCGGCGTCGGCGAGCTGGTTGCGGCGTTCGTACGCCCCGAGGCCTCGCCGATCATCGTCGTCGGCAACCGCATCATCACGTTGACCCCCGAGCCGGTCAAACGCACCGCGATCGACAACTTCGGTACGAATGACAAGACCGCCCTGCTGTTCACGATCTACGTCCTGCTGGCCGCGTTCGGCGCGTTCGTCGGCTCGCTCGCCCAGCGCCGCCTGGCCTACGGGCTGCTCGGCGTCGCCGCCTTCGGTGCGTTCGGCTGTTACTGCGCGCTCACCGCCGGCGCCGCCCGGACCACCGATGTCCTCCCCACCCTCGCCGGGACGGCCGCCGCGGCCACGGTCATGATCGTCCTAGCCGAGTCGGCGGCACGCAGGAGACCAGCGCACGCGCGGGGCACCGACCGCACGGACAGGCGGCGGTTCCTGCAGGGCAGCGTCGCCACGGCCGGCCTCGCGGCGATCGGTGGGTTCGGCGGACGCGCCGTGCAGCACTCCCGCTTCGACGTCGCCGCAGCGCGCCAGCAGGTCGCACTGCCCAAGCCGGTGACTCCGGCACCGGTGGCGGTGCGCCGCAGTGACTTCGGAAAGTCCAGCTATCCCTGGGCCACAGCGAACGACGCCTTCTACCGGATCGATACCGCGCTCAGCGTCCCCCAGATCAATCCGAAGCAGTGGAGCTTGCGCATCCACGGCATGCTCGACCGCGAGATCACCCTGAGCTACGACCAATTGCGCCAGCGTCCGCTCATCGAACGCTGGATCACGCTGTGCTGCGTCTCCAACGAGGTCGGCGGGAACCTGGTGGGCAACGCCCGCTGGCTGGGCGCCCGGCTGGCCGACCTGCTGCGCGAGGCCGGGGTGCACGCCGACGCCGACCAGTTGGTGCTGTCATCGGCGGACGGCATGACCATCGGGGCTCCGACCAAAGCCGTGCTGGACGGACGTGATGCCCTGATCGCCATCGGGATGAACGGCGATCCGCTGCCGGTCGAACACGGCTTCCCGGCCCGCATCGTCGTCCCCGGCCTGTACGGGTACGTATCGGCCTGTAAGTGGGTCGTCGACATCGAGGCGACCACGTTCGCCCAGCGCAAGGCCTACTGGGTGCAGGGCGGCTGGGCGCAGCAGACCGACATCAAGCTCGAGTCGCGGATCGACACCCCGCAATCGGGCGGCACCGTCCAGGCGGGCAAGCCAGTCGCGATCGCGGGCGTGGCGTGGGACCAGCACGTGGGCGTGTCCAAGGTCGAGGTGCAGGTCGACAACGACGCCTGGTTACCGGCGCGACTGTCCTCGGTGCCCTCGACCGACACCTGGCGGCAATGGGTCGTGGCGTGGACGCCGCCGAAGCCCGGCTCGTACACGGTGCGAGTACGGGCGACCGACGATCACGGCACGGCGCAGACCGACAAGGAGCAGCCCGTCTTCCCATCCGGCGCGACCGGTTTGCATAAGATCACGGTACGGGCGAAATAACCGAACCGAATCGACCTCGGCAACGAAGTGATAAGCATGAATGTCGTAGTCCGCTGGGCACTCGTCGCGATCACGGTCATCGGGCTAGCCGTCGACGCCTACACCCACTTCCACTTGGCATCGATGTACGCGTTCAACAAGACGAGCGTGGTCAGTGAAGAGACGTTGTTCCGCATTGAAGCCGTGCTGGCGATCCTCGCCGCTCTGGCGGTGCTGATCCGGCCCAACGGGCTGACCGCAACGATTGCATTGCTCGTTGCGGCCGGCGGGCTGGCGCTGCTGCTCATCTATCGCTACGTAGACGTCGGCAAGATCGGGCCGATCCCGGACATGTATGACCCGGGCTGGTTCAAGGAGAAGGTCATCAGCGCGCTGGGCGAGGCGGTGGCGATGGTCGGCTCGCTAGGCCTGCTGGTCGCGAGCATGGCCACGCGCCGACGCCGCGCCGTACGGGTTTGACGCCTAAGCTTGCGCCGGTGAGCGGCTCGCGGCGATTTCAGCTTCCGCTAGGCACGTTCCGACGTGGGCGGACGGCGCAGCCGACTAGTGAACCGCCGTTCAACCCGTCCAGCTGGGGCGGCGCCATCGCGATCATGGCCGTTGTCGCCGCGTTGCTGTGGGGTATCCAGCTCGCGAACGCGCAGGACGACTACGGATTGAACCGGTTCGGCCTCAAACCGCGTGCCCTGGACGGGTTGTGGGGCATCGTCACCCAGCCGTTCCTCCACGAGAGCAACCGGCACCTGCTGTCCAACACGTTGCCGCTCGTGCTTATCGGCTGGGCGTTGCTGCTGTCCGGCGTTCGGGTGTTCCTGTTCGTGACGGCGGTCGTCGTGGTCGCGGGTGATGCGCTGACCTGGCTGGTCGCGCCGTCCGGGACCATTGTCGGCGCAAGCGGGATGATCTTCGGGTGGATGGGCTACCTGCTGGCCCGGGCCTACTTTTCGCGGCGGATCAAGTGGATCCTGACCGCCCTCCTCGTGCTGGTCTTCTTCGGAACGTTGCTGGGCAATCTGCTGCCGAGTTTGGACGCGCGCATCTCCTGGCAGTCGCACGTCTGCGGGTTCGTGGCAGGCGTCGGTGTCGGCTGGTTGCTACACCCGCGGCGCGGTGCGCAACCGCGTCGTCCTGGCCGGGTCGGGCCCGCCGTATCGTGAGCCCGTGCTCCCGCGCGATATCAACGCACCGATCGGACTGATCGACTCCGGAGTCGGTGGCCTGACCGTAGCCCGCGCCGTCCTCGACCAACTCCCGCACGAGGCCCTGCACTACGTCGGAGACACCGAGAACGGGCCGTACGGTCCCAAGCCCATCGCCGAGGTCCGCACTCACGCGCTCGCACTGATGGACGACCTCGTCGAGTCCGGGGTGAAGGCGCTGGTCATCGCCTGTAACAGCGCCAGCGCCGCGTGCCTGCGTGACGCGCGCGAGCGCTATGACGTCCCGGTCGTCGAGGTGATCCTGCCCGCAGTGCGTCGCGCCATGGCCGCGACCCGCAACCACCACGTGGGCGTCATCGGCACGATCGCGACGGTGACGAGCGGGGCGTACGAGGACGCCTTCGCCGCTGCTCCGGACGTCACCGTCACCAGCGCCGCGTGCCCGCGCTTCGCCGAGTTCGTCGAGCGCGGCGTGACCAGCGGACGGCAACTGCTCGGGCTGGCCGAGTCCTACCTCGCCCCGCTGAACGCCGCCGGGGTGGACACCCTCGTCCTCGGCTGCACGCACTACCCGCTGCTGACCGGGTTGCTGTCCATCGTCATGGGTGACGGCGTCACGCTGGTTTCCAGCGCGGAGGAGACTGCGAAGGAGGTCTACCGGGTCCTGTTCGCGCATGATCTGTTGCGGGCCGACGATTCCCCGCCGCCCCGTCACGTGTTCCGCACTACCGGCACGTCCGACTCGTTTGTGCGACTGAGCCGGCGTTTCCTCGGTCCGGATCTGGCGGCGGTCTCGCCGGCCTTCGGAGGTGTCGCATGAAGGTCACGGTGCTGGGCTGCTCCGGCAGCGTGCCGGGTCCCGAGTCGCCGGCCTCCGGGTACCTGATCGAGGCGGACGGCTTTCGCCTCGTCCTCGATCTGGGGCACGGCGCGTTCGGCGCACTGCAGCGGCATGCCGATCCGGCTGCGGTCGACGCCATCGTCGTCAGCCACCTGCATGCCGATCACTGCATCGACCTGACCGCCTATATGGTCGCGTTGCGTTATGGCGGCGACGACCGCTATCGCCGCGAAGGTTCGGGCCGGCGCATCCCGCTGATCGGACCCGCCGGGACCCGTGAACGCATCGCCGTCGCCTATGACCCGCTTGCCCGCAAGCTCGGCCTTCAGGAGCTGTTCGGCTTCTCGACTCCGACCAACGGCGAGCTCGGACCGTTCGAGCTCTCGTTCGCCATGGTCAATCACCCCATCCCGACCTCCGCGGTGCGGATCGGCCACGGCGGGCGGTCGCTCGTCTACTCCGCCGATACCGGCGAGTCACCCGCACTGGTCACGCTCGCCAAGGACGCGGACCTGTTCCTGTGCGAAGCGACCTTCATGCCCGGCGACGAGTACGTACCGGACCTGCACCTGACCGGCAAGCAGGCCGGCGAGCACGCCGCCCGCGCCGGCGTCGACCGGCTGCTGATAACGCACGTCCCGCCGTGGGGGACGCCGACGGTGGCCGCCGACGAGGCTGCGACGGCGTTCGACGGCACCATCGAGATCGCGACATCGGGAGCCGAATACACCGTTTGACCGTCCCGGACCCTTGATCGTGTCCGTTGCGTCCACCCGTCGTTGTTGTGATCAACGGCAGACCAGTGCGGGTTCGTCGTCGAGGGAGGCTCGCGATGAAGGTCCGCTCGCTCTG
>JALZAI010000287.1 GCA_030948475.1 Actinomycetota bacterium | reverse complement strand
CGGCTGGACGGTCGTCGTGCCCGACTACGAGGGACGCAACTCCGCCTGGCTCGCGGGCGACGGGCAGGCGCGCGGCGTCCTCGACGGCCTGCGCGCGGCGCGAGCGTTCCAGCCGGCCGGGATCGATGCGCACGCACCGATCGGCGTCTGGGGGTACTCAGGCGGCGCGATCGCCAGCAGCACCGCCGCGCAGCTGCAGCCGTCCTACGCACCGGACGTCAAGCTTGCCGCAGTCGCGCTGGGCGGCGACAACGCAAGCATCCGCGCCGGTCTCAACGCGTTCGACGGATCGCCGTTCGGCGGTGCGATCGTGATCGGGCTCATCGGACTGGACCGCGCCTACCCCGAATACCATCTCACTGACTCCCTCAACGATGCCGGCAAAGCCAAGGTCGCGGCCAGCCAACAGGACTGCATTGCAGACGCCGTCGTGCGCCATCCCGCGTTCCGCGCCAGCGACGGGCTGAAGGATCCCAGGTCGTTGGACGGACCACCGTGGACGGAGGTCTTCCGTCGCGCGAGCCCGCTGACGTTCCCCGGCGTTCCCGCCGCGCCGGTCTACGACTACCACGCGACCAGTGATGAGCTCGCGCCGATCGCGCCGAACCGGCTGCTCGTGGGGCGCTTCTGCCGCGCCGGCGTGACCGTGCAGCAGGTCGAGGATATCGGCGAGCACTTCAGCGAGGTAGCCGCCGGTGAGTCCGGGGCCGTGCGCTTCCTCTCCGCGCGCTTCGCCGGGGAGCCTGCGGTCAACACCTGCAAGGTTGGCCCTGACCCGCCGACGGGTCAGGGGCGGGTCAGCGCCGCCAACCCCCCGTCGCCGCCCGTAGCCCGTCAGTGCACATCGCGCCGCGTCGTCATCGTGCATGTGCGCGTCCCTCGACACGGGCGGATCGTCGCCGCCAGGGCAGAGGTCGCAGGACGCCGGGTCCATGTAGGACGCGCCCGGCGCCGACTCACCGTCAGGGTGGACCTCACCGGGCGCGCCGGCGGGAATGTCCGTGTCTCGATCAGTGTCCGCATGAGCAAGGGCGCACGCCACGTCGACACGCGCACCTATCACCCGTGCACGCGCCGGCCGTGATCTGCCCGAACACCCGGTGAGCCCAGCGCGCGATGAGACGTCTCGCGCATTCGCTCATCAAACATTGAGCTCATGTGGTCGGCACGTGCGGTATGTGCGACGGTCGTGGATTGTGACGGCGTGGTGGTCTCTGCGTCCTCTGATGCGCAGGTCGATCTTGACGGTGCCTGCGGCGCGGCCGATGAGGCTGATGCGCAGACGTCGAGGATGGGCTCGACGGGTGAGCTTGACCGTTCCGCCGCTGGCGGTGACGCGGATCCTTTGGACGGTGAGTGCGCGGGGTATGCGGGGGTGCACCGTGATCACCCGTCCGCTGCGGCATTTGCGTCCGCCGCGGCCGGGCCCACGGGGCGCTCCCGACCCCGGCACCCCGGCGTCACCCGGGGCGGCGGAGTTGCTCGGCGCGTTTGCAGAGGGGTGGCGCGGGCCGCAGGTGTTGGGCACGGGGTCACCGTTGAAGCGGCCGTTGAGGTAGATCAGCGCCAGCGGGAAGAAGTTGGCGGCGCCTTGGACGTGCTCGACACCGGACGGATCTCGGAAGTAGTCGATCGTCGCGCCGTTGTCGCAGTAGAAGGCGACGAGCTTGTCGAGCGCCTTGACCGAGATCAGCTCATCGGAGATCGCGTTGTAGAAGAACGTCGGTGCCGTCGGGGTCGTGTGACCGAGGGCGTTCTGGCTGATGACCTGCGCCACCCGCGGCAGGTCAAAAGAGTCGGGGACCGTCGTGTACTGGTCGAAGTGGGCGAACGGCGCGGCGAACACCGACGTAGCGCAGCCCGTGCTGACCTGCTGAGCGAAGGCCTTACCTCGGGCGTTCAACAGCGAAGTCAGGTCCAGCTGGGGGTAAGCACGGTCGACCCCGATCGAGGTTGCCATCAGCACGCCGGCGCCAACGGAACCGTCGAGGTAGGCGATCGTCTCGCGGTTGGCCGGCGGGACCCCGCCGCCGGCGACACCAACGATGTGCAGTTCCGGGGCGTAGCCGGGCGCGAACTCATCGGCCGCGGCTGTCACGTGTCCTCCGCCGGAGTATCCGGTCAGACCCACCGGGGTCGCGCTGCCGCCAAGCTGCGCGGCGGGGAAGCGCTCCACCGCGCGGATCGAATCGAGCACGGCGTGAGCTTCCATACCGGCGACGATGTACTCAGATTTGAGGCCCTCGGCATCGGGGATCACGACGTCGCGGCCCAGCGCGAGCATCGGGGACACCAGGGAGGACTCGGCGCTGAGGTTTCCGTTGCTCGACTGAGCGAGCTGCAATTGGTAGGAGGGCGCGCAGTTGGGATCAACGCTGTCCTCAGCGTCGTGGAGCGAAACGAGTCGGCGTCCTCCCGCGGGCGGCGCACCGTTCGGCACGATGACCGTGGTGGCGTTCGCGACGGGCTGACCAGTGGCGTCGTTGGTGCGATAAAGCAGCTGATAGGCCGTGGACGCGACACCCGTGAGCGCGAGCACCCCGCCCCCCAAGCTCACATTCACCCGACGTGAGCGGAGCACTGTCCCAGGAGAAGCCGACGCCAGCGACGCCGGCGCCACGTAGAACGGATCGGTCGTCGGCGACTGCGGCGCCGCACCTGCAGTCGAGCACAACACCGCGAGCACCGCCGCAGCAATCAGACCTGAGATTCCCGCCCTTGTTGCGTGCCCGCGAGCGCGCCACGTGACCCTGCTCCGGGCCTCGGCGAGAGCCGGCGCGAGCAGAGACCCAACGACGGCGGACGCGGCGAGGCCCCGGCGGATGGCTGGCCTGGATGCTGGCGGTCCCATGGAGCTCTTCTCCCG
>JALZAI010000278.1 GCA_030948475.1 Actinomycetota bacterium | reverse complement strand
GACGGCGCGGCGCAAGGCCGGGTTCGACCTGCTGCTGTACAACCTCGGCGACCAGGAGGGCCGCTCACGGTTCTTCGACGTGATGCCGATGCGCAAGCGGGTCGATGCGGTCCTGGTGGCGAGCCTGGTGCTCAGCGCGGACGAGATCACGGCGCTGTCCGGTCTGGGCTGCCCGCTCGGCCTGCTCGGCCTGGAATACCCGGGCTTCCTGTCCACCCGCATCGATGACGCCGGCTCCGCCCGTGCCGCCGTGGCGCATCTGCTCGCTCAGGGGCATCGCCGGATCGCCCTGATCGGCGGCGACACCGATGATCCGATGCGCTTCACCCCGCCGTTGCACCGCCAGGATGGCTATCGCGACGCGCTGCTCGCCGCCGGTATCGAACCCGATCCGGCGATGTCCGTGCTCGGCTACTTCACTATCGACGGCGGGATGGACGCCAGCGAGCGGCTGCTGGGCCTGCCCGATCGTCCCACCGCGATCTTCGCAGAGAGCGACGAGATGGCCTACGGCGTACTGCGGACCCTGCGCCGGCACAAGCTGCGCGTGCCCGAGGACATGGCGGTCATCGGCTTCGACGACCACGCCAATGCCGAGATGATGGATCTCTCGACGGTGCGCCAGCCGGTCGCCGAGCAGGCCCTGGATGTGAGCGCCCGGCTGCTCGCCGCGATCACCGCCACCGAGCCTCCGGTCGAGGACGTCGTGTTGCCGACCGAGCTGATCGTGCGCGGCAGCACTGACCCGACCAGGTCAGTCGACTGATGACACTGATGCTCGTGGACGCGGCGGGGCTGTACTTCCGCGCGTTCTACGCAATCCCGGAGTCGGTCACCGCGCCGGACGGCCGGCCGGTGAACGCGATCCGCGGCTATCTGGACATGACCGCGGCACTGATCGAGCGGCGGCGTCCCTCCCGTCATGTGGCCTGCCTGGACCTGGACTGGCGGCCCGCGTTTCGGGTCGAGCTCATCCCGTCCTACAAGGCGCACCGCGTGGCCAAGGGCGGCGGCGAGGAGATCCCGGACACGCTCACGCCGCAGATCCCGGCGCTGCTCAGCCTGCTGGGTGCCTTCGGCCTGGCGACCGCCGGAGCCGAGGGCTTCGAGGCGGACGATGTCATCGCGACCCTCGCTTGGCGCGAGCGGGACCCGGTCGAGGTGGTCACCGGTGATCGGGACCTGCTGGCGCTGGCCTCCGACCGGGTGACGGTTCTCTACACCGGCAAGGGCATCGCGAAGCTGGCCGAGATGGGCCCGTCCGAGGTGCGGGAGAAGTACGGCATCCCGGCCGAGTATTACGCCGACTTCGCCGTACTTCGCGGTGACCCCAGCGATGGGCTGCCTGGAGTTCCCGGGATCGGCGAGAAGACCGCTGCCGCCATCGTCTCGCGGCTTGGCCCGATCGAGGACGTCCTGTTGGCCGCCGAGCAGGGTTCGGACGGCTTCCCCGCCGGCGCTCGGAACAAGGTGCTGGCCGCGCGCGACTACCTCGCAAAGGCCCCGGCGGCGGTGCGCGGACGGGTCGACGCGCCGGTCGACGAGGTGGACGACGAGCTGCCGGCTGAGCCGCGCGACGCCGCTCGGCTTGCCGAGCTGGCCGACGAGCTCGGCGTGCAAAGCTCGGTGCAGCGGCTGCTCGCAGCAATCGAGAGGTCGCTGGGCGGCTGAGCCGGCCGAAACGATCGCCTCTTCCCCCCTGTTGCTCGCTGAGCCGCCCCGAAACCGACCACTACAGAGGAAAACGCGATCAACATCTTGCTGATCTCGGCGCGACCCCGGCCGAACCGGCTCACCCCTGCGAGGGGTCGTAGTGGCCCTTGTCGTCGGTCAGCGTCACGGTGTACTTCGCGCCGCGGCCGTCGACGCAGGAAAAGGTCTTTCCTTTCCCGATTCGGAAGTTCTTGCCGCCGTTGCAGACGACATTGGATACGCCGAAGCGGGCCTCAATGGTCTGCTCCACGGCGGTATGGCGTAGATCGAGCGGCCTGAGCCAGCTCGGTTTCACCACGAGGAACAGGACCAGAAAGGCAGCAACCAGGACAGCGACGAGGGCCGCAAGCGAGATGAGCAGGCCCTTGCCCTTCTTGCGCGCCGGCTCCGGCGGATAACCCGGTTGGGCATACTGCTGGCCGTACGGGGTGGCCGCCTGACCGTACGAGGGCGCGGACCCCGCATACCCGGCGCCGGAATAGCTGCCCTGTTGCACGTACCCAGGCTGCGCATAGGACTGGGTCGGCTGGTAGGACTGCGGCGGTCCGTAACCCTGTTGTCCATACTCGGGCTGCCCGTAGCCCTGCTGCCCATAAGGCGCCTGCCCATAGGGCGCCTGCCCATAGGGCGCCTGCCCATAAGGCGGCTGGCCGTAGCCCTGCTGGCCATAGCCCTGCTGGCCATAG
>JALZAI010000082.1 GCA_030948475.1 Actinomycetota bacterium | reverse complement strand
GTGGGGCAGTGCGTGGCGGTTGATCAGGTCGGCAACGGGTTCGTGGGTGCTGTTCCCCCCCCGGCGAGTACCTCCCCCCCGTCGATCTCGGGCACCGCCACGCAAGGTCAGACATTGACCGAGGCGGACGGTTCGTATACCGGCTCGCCGACCGGCTTCAGCTACCAGTGGCAGGATTGCGACAGCGCCGGCAACGCCTGCACGGCGATCCCGGGCGCCACGGGCCAGTCCTACACGTTGACCGGCTCGGATGCGGGGCACACGATCCGGGTGCAGGAGACCGCCTCGAACATCGGTGGTGCGGGCGGACCGGCGAGCTCGAACGCTACCGCTGTGGTGCTGCCGCTGGCGCCGGCCAATACATCGCCCCCGTCGATCTCGGGCTCGGCGGTCCAAGGCCAGAAGTTGAGCGAGGCGCACGGGTCCTACATCAACAACCCGACCTCCTACGCCTATCAGTGGCAGCGCTGCGACAGCGCGGGCAACGGGTGCGCGGCGATCCCGGGCGCGAGCGGCCAGTCCTACACGTTGACGGGCGCGGACGTGGGACACACGATCCGGGTGCGGGAAACGGCGAGCAACGCCGGCGGGACGAGCGACCCGGTGACCTCGAAGCAGACCGCGCTGGTGAGCCCAAATCGCGCCCCAGTGGTCTCACGCTATCGGGTCACGAACAACACCTTCGTCGTGGCGGGTGGACAAAAGAAAACCAAGTTGAAGAGCAAGCAGGGCACGGCGTTCAAGTACACGCTCTCCGAGCCCGCGACGGTCAAGCTCGTGATCGCCGAGCGCCTGCCGGGTCGACATCAGGGTAAGCGCTGCCTGGCGCCAACCCGCAAGCTCCGCAAAGCGAAGAGCTGCACCAGGACCATCACCATCGGGACGCTGACGCGCACCAGCCACCAAGGTGCCGATACGCTCGCGTTCACCGGGCGGATCGGATCAAAGGCGCTCAAGCCCGCTCGCTACCAGGCGACCCTCACTGCCACCGACGCGGCCAAGCGAACCTCAAAGGCCCAGAGGATCTTCTTCACGATCGTCGTACGCTGAGATTAGATCCGGTCGACGTCACGCCGCTGTCCGCAGTGGCGCCTCGACGAGGTAGCGAATCAGCGATCGATCGCGTCGGATCGGCTCGTCGAAGCACTCGACGCGTTCGAACCAGTCGAGACGACCGCAGCGCATGCGCCGCGCGCTCACCAAGTGCAGCGCCTGCTCGCCCAGCGCAGCCAACGTGGGCGCAAGATCCCGGACCTGCTCGTCGCAGCGGCAGCCGAACAGCTCGACATCGCCGCATCGCACTACGACGCCAACTTCGCCGCCATCGCGTCGATCACCGGTCAGCGCTGCGAATGGGTCGTGCGCGCGGGCAGCGTGCCCTGAATCACGCGGCGTCCCCTCGGGTGCTGGTGCGAGACTCGCTTCGCTCTCGGTCGATTTCATCCAGCGTGACCGGAGGGACCTGGCCCAGTGACGGTCCGGCATCCGGCTCTCAGCGCGGGTGCCAACGCCAGGATCGATGAGTGAGGATCCCGTGGCCCAGCGCCATGAACCGCAGTCCGTATTGCCGGCCCCGACGATGCACAACCCGTCGCCACGCTTCACGCCGACAGCTGCCGCCGGTCACTACCGGAACGCCTACTCCGACGCCTTTCTCGACGGTGACGTTGCCGCCGACCGCCTGACCGTGTGGACCGACCGGCTGCGGGAGCCCGATTCGCCGCTGCACAATCTTCGCCGAGCGGGAGACCCTGGTCGGCTTCGCCAACGCCTTCTTTGAACGACGGACCCGACATGGGGGCGCTGCTCGACCACCTGGCTATAGCAGCTGGGCACAACCCGGATCGCCGAGCATGCTGACGACGCACGATGCAGCTGTGCTTCACGTATCCGTCGGCGCCGCTGGGGGATCCTCTGCCGAGACACCGGCAGCCGGCGAGTCTGTGCCGATGCTTCCGAACTGCTATGCGGAGAACATCCGGGCGAGCATGTGCCGTACCTCGTTGAGTTCGTCCCCAGACAGGGTGATCTCAGGGGCATACCGGCGGAACCGGTTGATGGAGACGGTGCGGATTTGCTCGGTGATAACCCATCCGCCGCCTGCGGCTACGTGGATTCGGTGCAACCAGCCGCGTCGTTCGACGCTGGTCAATGGCAGGACGCTGACGAGCTGGCCCAGGGTGATGCCAAGGTGGAAGCGCGAGGAGACCACCAACGCCGGCCGGTCCTTGCCTTGCTCACGACCTCGTGCGGGATCGAAGTCGACGAACCACACCTGCCCCGGCTCGACCGGCCGCCGAGGCATTGGAGGGCTCAAACGCTATTCACCCGTCCATTCCTCGCTGATCGGGGCGTCGGCGCCCGACGATTCCTCGGCTTGAGCAAGGTAGTCAGACCAACCCTGTGGGTCGGACTCACGGTATCGGTGTACTGCGGCGATGGCGGCGGCCTGCCAATGCTCATCCACGAGCCGCCGGACGGTCTCATCGGCCGATGCGCCGCCAAACTCTTCCCGACTGATACGTAAGACCCGCTCTCGGGTCTCGTCGCTAACTCGCAGCATCCGATGCAGTATACGCCGATGTAAACGCCTTTGTGAACGCATCCAGCGGTGCTCGGCGCGTCGCTGCTGCTCGTCGCGGTCGGTTGCGATGTTGCTCTCAGCGGCGTTCGGTCCCCCGGCGAGGGTCAGCGTCGTCGGTCATGACGCGCCGGTGAACGCTGGCGCCAGCATCGCTTCCGACATCAGCGCCCACAACTCCCGGACGCTAGTCCGCGATCCCGTGGCCCAACCATCTGGTGCTAGCTTCGGATCGACACGCCGTTCTTCTCCTGCTCGCTGCACGTCTCCTCCAATGGCGGGACCCAGTTGGAGGCAAACTGCGATCCCGGCCCCTGAAGGGGGAAAGGGCCAGGTTGCTGGCCTTATCCGGGTCCATATGACGGCGGCCATGGAAAGCTCCCCATAGGCGGCCACTGAATCTCCCCACTGGTGGCCACCGTTTCTCCCCATGGGTGGCCACGAATCTCCCCGCTGCTTCTGTCCTGATCGGTCGGCTATCCACCGGCGTCTTGTCCCCTTGAGACGTGGTGGAGGCTGGCCCTTGAAGAGAGCTGAGGAAGTGATGGAGATCCTTGAGGCGTATGACCTGGCGGGCTCGCTGCGTGGAGCGGCGGCGCTGGCTGGGTGCGATCACAAGACGGTCGCGCATTGGGTCCGGCAGCGGGAGCTGGCGGGTGGGATGCCCACGGCCGGGCGTCGCCGGCCGGCGGTCGGCGATTTCGCGGGGAAGATCGACGAGCTGGTCGAGCGCTCGCACGGTCGGATCCGGGCGGACATCGCGCACCGCAAGCTGGTCGCGTTGGGCTATGGAGGCTCGGAGCGGACAACCCGCCGGTGGGTGGCGGAGGCCAAGCGGCGGTGGCGCCGGGAGCATGGCCGGCGGACGAGACCGTGGATCCCGGAGCCCGGGTTGTGGATGCAGTTTGACTATGGCGACGGGCCGGTCGTCGACGGGCGGGCGACGGTGTTGTTCTGCGCGTGGTTTGCGTGGTCACGGTTCCGGGTGGTGGTGCCGCTGCGCGACAAGACGCTGTTGAGCGTGGTGATCGGCCTTGATCGGGCGCTGCGGCGCTTCGATGGGGTCCCGACCTATGCGTTGACCGACAACGAGCGGACGGTGAGCGTGGATCATGTGTGCGGGATCGCGGTCCGCAACCCGCAGATCGTTGCGGTGGCCCGCCATTACGGGCTGACGATCACCACGTGCGTGCCCGCGGATCCGCAGAGCAAGGGCGGCTCGGAAGCGACGGTCAGGATCGCGAAGGCCGATCTGGTGCCGACCGATCACAACCTCCGGGCGGCCTATGGGTCGTTTGCCGAGTTGGAGGTGGCGTGCGAGGAGTGGATGGCGCACGTGAACACCCGCCAGCATCGCGCGACCCTGGAGGCGCCGGTGATCCGGTTGGCGGCCGAGCACGAGCGGTTGCACCGACTCCCGCGCCTGCCGCACACGGTGTGCTTCGGGGAGAGCAGGAAGGTCAACTGGCAATCGGTGATCAGCGTCGGCGGCTCGCGCTATTCGGTCCCGCACGAGCTGATCGATGAGCGGGTCTGGGCTCGCGCCGATGGTGATGAGCTGATCGTCGTGCACGCGGACGGTCCCGGCGGGCCGAGGGAAGTCGCCCGCCATCGGCTGACCACACCGGGTCGCCCGGCGATCGCCGACGAGCACTATCCACC
>JALZAI010000265.1 GCA_030948475.1 Actinomycetota bacterium | reverse complement strand
TGGGAGAGCGGCGGGACCTGGACGGTCCGGTCGGCGTTGAGTCCGAGCTGCATTACGCCGGCATCGACGCCGATCGCCGGGATGCAGATCCGGATCGGGACGGTTCCCCCTGCGCCATTGGCCGCGGATGTGGTGCAGCCCTGCGACGAGGGGGCGGCCGGGCTCGTCCGGCGCGGCGGCGCCGTCGACTTGCGCGGCGTGCGGAAGGCGACGGACGCGCGCGGGCTGCTGGTCGGTACCTGGCTGGTTACCGGACTGGGCGGTACCGGCGCCGCGAGCTTGTGCGCGTCGCCCGAGCCCGAGAACGCCAGGATCAGGCCGACGACGAGCACGAGGACGCCAACCGCCGCAAGGACGAGTCGTCCCCGCGGCGTCAGGCGCAGCAGAAAAGCGCGCAGCTGCGTCATCGCCAGTCGATCTGGGTGACCTCTCCACCGTTGACGCTCACGGTGTCGGCCGGCCGCCCGTCGACGTCGTAGACGGTGTAGACGCCCTCATGCAGCTGCGGATAGATCGCCGCGTAGCGCGTTCCGGACGGCCCGCGTCGCTCACGTACGGCGACATGGGTGCGGTGCGGATGATCGTCACCGACCGGGCTGACCTCGATCTCGGCGAGATGCAGCGCCGGCGTGGTCGTGATGATCAACGCGCCGATTTCACCGCCGATGTCGAGCATGACGGTGCCGTCGTAGCTCGGGCCGAGCTGATCCGCTTCGGTCATTCGGGCGCCGGATCCGACTCAGCGCCGTCGGCCGTCGCGACCCGGCCGCGAGCAAGGCTCGTTCCGACGGCAGCGGCGCCCGCCAGCGCAAGACCTCCGCCCACCAGCCGCGCGGCGTCCGAGGAACTCGAGTTCGGGACAACTCCGGTCTGAGGCGGTCCGACCGGCGTCACCCCGACTTGCCCGGGCGGCTGGTTGATCTTGCCGAGGTCCGGAGCCGGGTCGTTGTTGGCCGGGTTGTGGAAACCGTCGTGCGGCGTGCCGAGGTAGGGGAACACCGACAGGTAGTGCACCGTGTTCTCGGCGGTGACGTCGGTGTTGCTCGACGTCAGGCCCTGGGTGATCTGACCGGCCGCCTTATCCGGCTTGTAGGACGGGGCGACCAGCGGGTAGGTGGCGCCGGCGATCGCGCGCAGCTCGATCGTGGTGACATCGTCGAACACGCGACGTCCGTTCGGGAAGCCCGCCGCGTCGCCACCGATCAAACCCAGATTGCTCGGCTTGGACGTCTTCGGGGCAATCGCCATGTTCAACCGCAACAGGTCGGCCTGGGTCGTCCCGGTGAAGTTCTGGAACCCCGGGACGACGCCGGCGGGGATGCCGGTGAGCAGGATCGCCAGCAGGTCGGCGCGGGGCTTCTTCGACGCGTTGAGCTTGGCCAGGTTCGGGAACACACCCGGATACAGCACCGGTAGCAGCGCCGCGAGTTCCGGGTGGGCCACCCCGTCGGCGAAGTTCTTGTCCGCGGATGGGTCCACCGCGTTCCACCGGTCCTTCCTCGGGATCGGGACGAGCACCTCGTTGAACAACGGGTTGGCCTGGCGCGAGACCTGCGTGAACGGCCCGGTGTTGGTGACCGTGCCGTCGGACTTGTAGACACGCGCTTGCTGGCGGCTCGCCGCGGCGTAGATCCCGATAGTCGAGCGTTGGTCGGTCGGGTCGGTCGGGTTGTACCCGCCGAGCGTCAGGTCGGTTTTGGGAACCTGGATCGCGATGGTGTGGATGTTCTTCGCCTTGGTGGCGTTGATGCCCGGCGCAGCCGGCATCTTGGCCAGGTGCGCCGCAAGAAACGGACGCAGGATCCCCAGGTCGAAGATCGCGCCCAGGTCGACGTAGAAGCCCTCCGCGCGCTGCCCGGCGAAGACCTTGACTCCACCGGACAGCGAGTGGATCGCCGACTTGGCCAAAGCAGCGTAGTTCGGTGTCGAGCGCGGGCCGACGTTGCACGGCGGGCAGGCCAGATCCGTCCCGAGCGTCGTGGAGACCCCCCCCTTGACCCGGGTGACGGTCACAAACTGCCGCCGATTCCAGTTCGGGCTGTCCAACGATGTGATGGGGCCGGTGTTGTACAGGAACGTATTCGGGTTGCGAAGCTTCGTGGTGAACCGGAACTGGTAAGTGATGTCGTCCTTCGCATCACCGTTGTTGTCGATGTTGATCTCGTAGAGGACGTCGTCGCCGAATTCGAAGAAGTTCGGACCGGCCGCCGGGTCCTCCAGCGGTACGAAGTTCGCGATCAGCGTGACCGTGCTGGGCCGGTCCGGACTGACGAACGCGTAGACGTCGGTATTGTCGGCCGCCGCATCGTTGGCGATGCCGGGCGCTTCCTTGTGGGACGACATTGGTTAGCTCTCCTATCGACGCGGAGCGGTCGCGGCGATCTGCGCGAGCCGTCGGGCGAGTCGCTTGTCGCGGTGCACGACCTGGGTCTCGCCGACCAGCACGGCGATCTCGCCGGTCTTGGCGTCCTTGATCCAGGCGAGGAACGGACCGTCATGGGCCGGTCCGGCGGGTGCCTCGGCCTCGGCCGATCCGGCGAGTGCGGTCGGGACGACGGTCGCTGCGCCGACTGCGGCGGCGCCGACGGATGCGTGCTTGAGGAAGTTTCGACGCGAGTGCTCTGACATGAGATTGACCCTTTCGCAGGAGGAGGCGCTAGGAGGCGGGTGTGTTGTCGCCGGGGTTCTGGAACCCGCCGTGCGGCGTGCCGAGGTAGGGGAAGGTGTACATGTAGTTGACCGTGTTCTCGGCATTGACGTCGGTGTTGCTGGACGTGAGTCCCTGGGTGATCGCACCCGCGGCCGCGTCGGGCTTGTAGGACTTGTCGACCAGCGCGTACGTGGCGCCGGCGAGCGCTCGCAGCTCGATGGTGGTGACATCGTCGAAGACCCGGCGCCCGTTGGGGAAACCGGCCGCATCCATCCCGATGAGGCCCAGGTTGCTCGGCTTGGACGTGGTAGGCGGGATCGCCAGGTTCAGCCGCAGCAGGTCCGCCTGCGTTGTCCCCGTGAAGTTCTGGAACCCGGGCACGATTCCGGCCGGAATGCCGGTGAGCAGGATCGCCTCGATGTCGGCGCGCGCCTTTCCGGACTTGTTCAGCTTGTCGAGGTTCGGGAACACGCCCGGGTAGAGCACCGGCAGCAACCCGGACAGTTCGGGATGCGCGTAGTCGGCGACGAACTGGCTGTCGCCGGACGGGTCCTGCGCGTTCCACTTGTCCTTCTGCCCGAGCGGGATGATCACCTCGTTGATCAGCGGATTGGCCTGCCGCGAGATCTGCACCCACGGGCCGGCGTTGTGCACGGTTCCGTCACCGTTGATGACCCGTCCTTGCTGCCGGCTCGCCGAGGCATACACGCCGATGGTGGAACGCTTGTCCGTCGCATCGGTCGGGTCGTAGCCGCCCTTGGTCAGGTCGGTCTTGGGGACCTGGATGGCGATGCTGTGGATGTTCTTGGCCTTGGTGGCATTGATGCCGCCCGAAGCCGGCATCTTGATCAGATGCGCGTTCTGGAACGGACGCAGCGCGCCGAGGTCGAAGATCGCGCCGAGGTCGACGTAGAAGCCCTCAGCTCGCTGGCCGGTGAAGACCTGGATTCCGCCGGGCAGCTTGTGGACCGCGGCCCTGGCCAGCGCGGCGTAGTTCGGGGTGGAGTGCGGGCCGACATTGCACGGCGGGCAGGCCAGGTTCGTCCCCAGCGTCTTCGAGGTCCCGTTGACGACCCGGGTGACCGTCGCGAACTGGCGGCGGTTCCAGTTCTTGCTGTTCAGCGACTCGATCGGCCCGACGTTGTAGAGGAACGTGTCGGGAATCGTGTTCTCGGACCGGAACCGGAACTGATAGGTGATCTCCTCCTTCGCGTCGCCGTTGTTGTCGATGTGGATCTCGTAGAGGACGTCGTCACCGAACTGTGCGAAATTCGGGCCGCCGGCCGGATCCTCCAGCGGCACGAAGTTCGCGATCAGCGTGACCGTGCTCGGCCGGTTCGGGCTGACGAAGGCGTAGACGTCGGTGTTGTCGGCGGCGGGATCGTTGGAGATCCCGGGGGCTTCCTTGTGAGACGACATTGGCTATCCCTTCACAGGACGTACGGGAGTGCGTGCCGCAGGGCGGCAGGACAGGCGGCGCTTCAGAAGATGGACGCCCGGGCGGCGCGGGCGAGTGGGACCGCGGTTGCGGCGATGTGCGCCACGGACCGGCGTCGGGACTGCTGGGACAAGTCTGACCCTTCTTTGATCGACCGCTGATATGAAACCAGCCGAAGTCGGTGAACACGCGACAACACGCCGCGTGCGGCGTGTCCTGTTCTTCCTAATACGGGAGGCGACGAAACGCCAGTAAATGCAGAATATTTGCAATAAGGGCTCGCTCAGCAGGACGCGGCACGGGCGAGCAACAGCGCGCGCTCGCGTTCGTTGCCGGTCATCGCGGCAGCGCGTTCGAATTCGGCGCGCGCTTGCGCCCCGCGTCCGAGCTTGCCAAGCAGGTCGCCGAGGACGCTGGGCAGCAGGTGATAGTCGCGCAGCGCCGGCTCGTCGCGCAGCGCGTCGGCGATCGCGAGTCCGGCAGCCGGGCCGTCCGCCATGGACACCGCCACGGCGCGATTCAGCTCGACGATCGGCGACGGAGCGATCCGGGCGAGCACGGCGTACAGGGACGCGATTCGCACCCAGTCGGTGTCTTCCGGCGACCCGGCGCGCGCGTGACAGGCGGCGATCGCGGCCTGCAGCACGTACCAACCGCCCGCGCCGCCCAGCGCCTCCGCACGCTTGAGCGTGGCGAGAGCGTGGGTGATCAACGTCCGGTCCCAGCGGCCGCGGTCCTGCTCGAGCAGCGTGACGATCTCGCCGTCCGGCCCGATCCGCGCCCGCAGGCGGGAGGCCTGGATCTCCATCAGCGCGACGAGGCCGTGCGTCTCCGGCTCGTCAGGGGTGAGCGCGGCCAGGATCCGTCCCAGCCGCATCGCCTCCTGGCACAGTTCGGTGCGGAACCACTGCTCGCCCGCGGTGGCCGCGTACCCCTCGTTGAACACCAGATAGACGACCTCGAGGACGGACTCCACCCGTGCGGTGAGCTCGTCACCCGTCGGAACCTCGAATGGCACCTCCGCGTCCGCGAGCGTGCGCTTGGCCCGGACGACGCGCTGGGCGATGGTCGAGGCGGGGACGACGAAGGCGCGAGCGATCTCCTCCGTCGAAAGCCCGGCCACCGCCTTGAGGGTGAGCGCGATTCGGGCGTCCGCGCCGAGTACCGGGTGGCAGGCCGTGAACATCAGCCGGAGCACGTCGTCCTCGACGTGCACGTCCAGGTCGAGATCCGCGTACGGGTCGTGCTCGGTACTGCCGTCGCGTCCCATCTGCTCGACCTTTCGTTGCAGGGTGACCCTTCTTCGGATGGCGTCGATGGCGCGGCGCCGGCCGATGGCCATCAGCCAGGCACCGGGGTTGTCCGGGACGCCGGACACGGGCCACTGCTCGAGGGCCGCGACCACGGCATCCTGCGCAACGTCCTCGGCGGTGCCGAGATCCCGGGTGATCCGCATCAGACCCGCGATCACCCGGGACGCCTCGATCCGCCAGACGGCCTCGACCGTCCGCTCGACACTCATTTGTTAGGGCTTACTGGAAGTCGGAATCCTCGAACACCTGGCGCAGCTCGATCTCAGTGTCCTGGAACGGCGACCGCTTGATCCACTCGACTGCCTCGTCCATCGAGGAGACCTGCCAGACCCAGTAGCCGGCGACCAGTTCCTTGGCCTCGGTGAACGGGCCGTCGATGACCGTGCTCTTGCGGTCGCGCTCGAAGCGCACCCGCTTGCCCTTCGAGCTGGCCTGCAGGCCGTCGGCGGCGAGCAGGACGCCCGCCTTGACCAGCTCGTCGTTGAACGTCCCCATCTCGCTGAGCTGCTCCCGGGTCGGCAGCACGCCGGACTCGCTCTGCTCGTCCGCCTTCACCAGCACCATGACGCGCATCTCGGTTCTCCTTCGGTTCGTGGCCGGGCTCGGTCAACCCTGGCTCATCAGTGCGTCGAACGGACTACCGCGGTTTCGACACGTCCTGCTCAGAACTTTCTGTTCTCCCGGCGCCAGACCAGCTTGAGCCCGGACCAGTCGTCGTCGAGCGCGGCAACCTTGACGTCGACGAGCCCGAGCGGCAGGGCCGCCTCCCGGATGCCGTTCTCGGTGACGTCACTCCGGTGACCGGCCGCCTTGCGCGGCCAGGCGATCCAGAGCGCGCCGTCGGGGAAGACACGCTGCCCGAGTTCGGCGACGCGACCCAGCTCGGCGGCGGCGCGGACGCAGGCCACGATCACGTCCGCCGGCCCTTCGTCGACGTACTCGATCGGCGGCGGGTCGGCCAACCTCCAGCCGCCGGCGTGGTCGAGGCAGACCCGGTGCCCGGGCTTGATCCCCAGCTTGCGCGCCTGCGGCGTCGCGGAGTACCCGGCCATGCCGCCTACCCTGCCGCACCCAGTACGTCCGTGAACTTTGCGCCCGGATTGCGCGCCCTCGCTCGCGCCACCGGCGAGGAGCTCCTCTCCAAGGGCGACGATTTCGCAAAGACCGACCTCGCGCAGGTGTGAACCGCACTACCTCAGAGTCTGACCGCGTCGATCGCGCGGTAGATGCGCTGCTCGCTGACCGGACGGGCGGTGCCCAGCTGCTGGGCCCACAGGCTTACCCGGAGCTCCTCGATGAGCCAGCCGATGGTGCGGACGTCCTCGGCTGCGGCGCGGGCCGGCGGCAGCGCCCGGACGAGGTCGTCGTAGGCCGCCTGGACGGCATGCACGCGCTGCATCCGGCCGCGGTCGGTCTCGGTGTCGCGCGCGAGCAGCTCGAGCCGTCGGGCGATCGCCGTCATGTAGCGGGCCAGATCGGGCAGTCGGCCGCGTCCTGCCGCCGTGACGAAGCCAGTCGGCAGCAGCCGGCCGAACTGGGCGCGGATGTCGTCGACCGCCTCACCGGGTGCCGACGGGAGTGCGGTGCGGACCTCGTGCGCGGCGGCCAGCACGCGCTCCACGCTGGCCACCACATCCGTCGTCGTCGCTACCAGCTCGGCCGCAACGCGCGCGCGCAATTCCTCGAACGCGGCCTTGTCGTGCGGGTACGCCGTCCCGATGAGCGCATCGACGGCGGCGTCGGCGCAGTCGTCGAGCAGGGCGGCGAACGAGCCGTCGGGATTCGCGCCGAGGACGAGGCGAGCGCGGGTCGACAGGCTTCGCTGCACCGCCTTGATCGGGGACGCGACGGCCAGGCGTAGCAGGCGGCGGGTACCGCCGCGCATGGCGGCCTGCTGGTCGGTCGCGGCGGCGAAGACGCGCACCTTCACCTGCGCGCCGGCGTCGACGAGCGCGGGATAGCCGCGGACGATGTGCTCGCCGGTGCTGCGCTGGATCTCGACGGGCAGCTCGAAACCGTCCGGCCAGGTGTGCAGCCCGTCGCGCTCCAGTTCCGCGCCGACGGCCGCGGCGACAGCGGCCCGCACCGGCGTGGCGAGCTGCTCCTGCAGGACGCCCAGGTCCTTGCCCCGCGCGACGACGTTGCCGGGCCCGTCTTCGACCGCGAACGTCATCCGCAGATGGGCCGCCAGCTTCGACAGGTCGAACGCGTCGAGCGGGACGAGCACGCCCGTCCGCCGCTGCAGCTCGCGCTGGACGCCGTCGAGCAACGATCCCTGGCCCGGCGTCAACGACGCGAGGACGGCGCGGGCGGTGTCCGGCACGGGGACGAAGTTGCGGCGCAGCTCCTTCGGCAGTGACCGGATCAGCGCGGTCACCAACTCCTCGCGCAGCGCGGGCACCTGCCAGCCGAAGTCCCGTCCGCCGAGGCGTGCCAGCACGTCCACCGGGACATGCACCGTCACTCCGTCGTCGTCGGCACCCGGTTCGAAGCGGTAGGACACCGGCAGCGCGAGATCACCTGTGCGCCAGGTGTCCGGATGCTCCTTGTCGATGTCCTCGGCACGCAGCAGATCGCCGCGAGTGAGGGTGAGCAGGTCGGGCGTCCGGTGCCGCGCACGCTTCCACCACGCGTCGAAGTGTCGGGCCGAAACCACGTCCTTCGGAACGCGCGCATCGTAGAAGGCGTAGATCTCGTCGTCGCCGACGAGCAGGTCGCGGCGACGGGTACGGTCCTCGAGCTCGGCCAGTTCGTCGAGCAACGCGCGGTTGTCGCGGACGAAATGATGCCGCGTGGACCAGTCGCCCTCGACGAGCGCGTGCCGGACGAACAGCTCGCGCGCCTCGTCCGGGTCGACGCTTGCGTAGCCGATCCGACGGCGCGCGACGAGCGGCAGCCCGTAGAGCGTCACGCGTTCGTAGGCCATCGCAGCGCCGCGCCGGGCATCCCAGTGCGGCTCGCTGTAGCTGCGCGCGACGAGGTGACCGGCCATCCGCTCCACCGACTCGGGCTCGATACGCGCGGCGATTCGTCCGTACAGGCGGCTGGTTTCGACGAGCTCGGCGACAACCGCCCAGCGCGGCGGACGCCTGCTGAGCACCGAACCGGGTGCGATCACGAAGCGCGAGTTGCGCGCACCAAGAAAGTCGCGGGTCTCGGCCTCGCGCATCCCGACGTGCCCGAGCAGTCCGGCGAGCAACGCGGCGTGCACGCGCGCGGGATCGGCCGGCTCGGCTGACTCCACGATGCCGAGCCCGCGCGCGATGCTGCGCAGCTGCCCGACCAGGTCCTGCCATTCGCGGATGCGCAGGTAATGCAGGAACTCCTCGCGGCACATGCGGCGGAACTGATTGCCCGTGCGCTCACCGCGCTGCTCGCGCAGGTAGGTCCACAGATTGAGGTAGCCGATGAAGTCGGAGTGCTCGTCGGCGAAGCGCGCATGCTTCTGCTTCGCGGCCTCCTCGCGGTCGGACGGGCGCTCGCGGGGGTCCGGGATCGACAGCGCGGCGGCGATGACGAGCACCTCGCGGACGCAGTTCTCCTCGGCTGCCTGCAGGATCATCCGTCCCAGCCGCGGATCGAGGGGCAGCTGCGCCAGCCGCCGTCCGGTATCCGTGATCGCGCCGGTCTGATCGAACGCGCCGAGTTCGTGCAGCAGCGCCACGCCGTCGCGCACGCTGCGGCGATCAGGCGGGTCCAGGAACGGGAAGTTCTCGACGTCACCGATGCGCAGCGCGGCCATCTGCAGCAGGACGCTGGCGAGGTTGGTGCGCAGGATCTCCGGTTCGGTGAACCGCGGGCGCGAGTCAAAGTCCTGCGCCGAGTAGAGGCGGATGCAGATGCCGTTGGCGATGCGCCCGCAACGTCCGGCCCGCTGGGCGGCTGATGCCTGCGAGATTGGTTCGATCGGTAGGCGCTGCACCTTGGTTCGCCTGCTGTATCGGGAGATCCGCGCGGTGCCGGGGTCCACGACGTAGTGGACCCCGGGGACGGTCAGCGATGTTTCCGCCACGTTGGTGGCGAGAATGATGCGACGACCGGTGTGCGGCGCGAATACCTTGTGTTGTTCGGCGGTGGGCAGGCGGGCGAAGAGCGGAAGCACCTCCGTGTTGCTCAAGTCCTCGGCGCGCAGTGCGTCCGCGGTGTCGCGGATCTCGCGCTCGCCGGAGAGGAACACCAAGACGTCGCCGGGGCCTTCGGTCGCCAGTTCGCGCACCGCGTCCACGATCGCCTCGGTCTGATCGCGCGTCTCGACCCGGTGTGTGACGTCGTGATCAGGATCGTCGGCGTCGTTTAGAGATTCGGCCTCGGGGTCATCAACCCGGACGTCCGGCTCGAGCGGGCGATAGCGGATGTCGACCGGATAGGTGCGTCCGGACACCTCGACGACGGGGGCGTCGCCGAAGTGCGCGGCGAATCGCTGCGGGTCGATGGTCGCAGACGTGACGATCAGCTTCAGATCCGGGCGGCGCGGCAACAGCCCGGCGAGGTAACCGAGCAGGAAGTCGATGTTCAGGCTGCGCTCGTGCGCCTCGTCCAGGATCAGCGTGTCGTAGCGACGCAGCATCCGGTCGCGCTGGATTTCGGCGAGCAGGATGCCGTCCGTCATGAGCTTGATCAGGGTGCGATCGCTGACCTGGTCGGTGAATCGGACGGTGTAGCCGACCACGTCCCCGAGCGGTGTCTGCAGCTCGTCCGCGATGCGCTGCGCGACCGTGCGCGCGGCGAGCCGACGGGGTTGGGTGTGCCCGATGGTGCCGCGGATGCCACGTCCGAGTTCCAGGCAGATTTTCGGTAGCTGCGTGGTCTTGCCCGAACCCGTCTCGCCCGCGACCACGACCACCTGGTGCTCGCGAATGGCGGCGGCCAGCTCCTCGCGCCGCGCGCTGACGGGAAGATCGGGATAGGTGATCACCGGGACCGCGGCGCGCCGGACGCGCAGTGCAGCGGGCGACGGTGCGATCACTGGGGCAAGGATAGGCGGCGCCCCGCCGCGGAGCGCTCAGCGATCAGGTCCGGACGAGGTAGTCGGCGAGGCCGCTCGGGTTGGCGAGCGCGACGAGATGACCGCCGCGGATGAGGTCCGCGTCCACCCCGAGGCGCTCCTTCGCGACCCGGCGTTGGAAGTCGGCCGGGAAGAACCGGTCGTCCGCACCGACGACCACGTGGATCGGGATATCCGGCCACCCGGTGAACTCGCACGGCTGCCCGAACGGGGTGGCGGACGGTTCGCGCGCGCCGGCGCGGTAGGCGTCGGCCTTCGTCTGGTCCGACAGATCGTGCAGGAAGTAGGTCTCGACGTCGAACGTGCCGTCGCGACCGGCCTCCCGGTCCGATGCCGCGCGTGCCTCGGACGAGCCGGTGTTACCCCACCACGCCCCCGGCGTTTCGCCGGGCAGCGGGATCATCGCGTTCACCAGCACGATCGCGCGTGACGCCTGCCGGCTGGCGACGACCGGGACGGTGAAGCCCCCGAGCGACTGCCCGACCAGCACCACGTCCATCCGATCACCGATCGCGTCGACAACGAGCTGCGCGTACTCCGGCAGGCCGAGCGAGGGATCGTCCTCGCGGATGTCGACCGCCACAGCGTCGTGGCCGCGCTCGCACAGCTCGGGCACCAGCTTGCTCCAGTACCAGGCGTCCCCGCCGGCGCCCGGAATCAGAATGAAAGCGCTCATCGCTTGCTCCCCTCTCTTTTCGGTACTAAACTAGGACTGTCGCTACAGATTCACAACTGTGCGCTGTAGATTGGTCGGCATGCTAGGCGGATCGAGGACGTACGACGACCCCTGCGGCATCGCCCGCGCGCTGGACGCTGTCGGCGAGAGATGGGCACTGCTCGTCGTGCGCGAGCTGCTGCTCGGTCCGAAGCGCTTCAATCAACTGCGTCGCGGGCTGCCCGGCCCCAGCCCGAACGTCCTGTCCCAGCGGCTGCGCGACCTCGAGCAGGCCGGCATCGTGCGCCGTTACGAGCTCGAGCCACCGGCCCGCGTCCCGGTCTACGAGCTCACCGAGCGAGGCCGAGCACTCGAGCCGATCCTGCTCGAGCTCGGGCGATGGGGCAGTCAGGAACCGATTGCCTCATCCGCCGAGCTCAGCCCGGACGCACTGCTGATCGCGATGAAGACCACCTTCTCCGCGCGCGCCGCCCGCGACCTCGACGCCGAGTGGGGGCTGATTCTTGACAGCGAGCGGTACCGGATCCGCGTGCGAGCCGGCGCAGTGGATATCGCCCGCGGACGTGCGGACCACCCGGTGGCGAGCCTCGAGACCGACGCCGCGACGCTGCGCTCGCTCGTGTTCACCGGCGCGTCGCTGGCGGACGCCATTTCCCGCGGCATGCTCGCCGTCAGCGGGCCGAAGCGCACGGTCGCGCGCCTGTTCGGTCTGTTTTCGCGGCCTGCGAAGCTGAAGCCATGACATCCACGATCGGCATCCTGCTCTTCGACGATTTCGAGGAACTCGACGCGGTCGGGCCCTGGGAGGTGCTGGCGTACTGGACCCGCACCCACCCCGAGGACGGCTGGACGGTCACCACCTTCTCCCGCGACGGCGAACCGGTGCGGGCAGCGAAGGGGCTGACGATCATGCCCGCGCACTCGTACGACAGCATCGGCCCGTTGGACGTGCTGCTTTACCCCGGCGGCCAGGGCACCAGGGCGCACCTGCGCGACGAGGCGCAGCTGGACTGGGTACGCGCGCGCCGTGCCGACACCGCGCTGCTGACGAGCGTGTGCACCGGCTCGCTCGTGTATGCGGCGGCCGGCCTGCTCAAGGGTCGTCCGGCCACCACCCACTGGGGTTCGCTCGACCAGCTGCAGGAGCTCGATCCGTCCCTCGAGCTACGTCGCGACGATCGCTATGTCGACGACGGCGACGTGATCAGCAGCGCCGGGGTGAGCGCGGGTATCGACATGGCGTTGCACCTCGTCTCCCGGCTGGCCGGCGAGGAGCGGGCGCGCGAGGTCCGCCGCGAGATCCAGTACGACCCGCAGCCGCCGGTATGAGGGCACACTGACCCGATGGGCGACGCTGCGCAGCCGAGCCGGCCGAGTGGACGCAGCCGCTGGACGTCGTTCATCGCCGACGAGCCGCAGCCGGGCCGCAAGACGCGCGGGTTGCACGAGGACGGCAACGACAAGCACCGGGTACGCGTAGAGCACGACAAGCACACCCTGCTCCTGCACCTGAGCGACGAGGACGGCAGCGGCTGGACGTGCCTGGCCGTCGACCGGCGTACGCGCAAGGGCGCGGTCGGGCAGGGTGCCACGCAGCGCAGCGCCACCGAGGCCGCGTGGCGCGCGCTCTACCCCGAGACGTAACTCTGTTTCCCCTTGGAATGGTCGGTTTCCGCGTCCCGAACCGCGCACAGCGGAGGAAAACCTGATCGGAAGCGGCGCGCCGGGACCCGATTGACGTTCTCGAACGCCAGTTCGATACTGGACGAGTGGATGCCGCCCCGCCCCGGATGATCGCGGTGTGGTGCCCGGACTGGCCGGTCACCACCGCCC
>JALZAI010000257.1 GCA_030948475.1 Actinomycetota bacterium | reverse complement strand
GCTCCGGCGTGGCCCGCGGCGCCGCGCCCGGTCAGCGCGGACGCCCTGCTGGCCGAGCGGGCGCTGGCCGGAGACGAGGAGGCGCGCGAACAGCTGCTCGCCACCATCTATCGACCGCTCACGGCTGCCGGCGACGTCCTGGTCGACACCGTCGCCACGTTTCTGGACTCCGGGGGCGCGCTGGAGGCAACGGCGCGCGCGCTGTTCGTCCACGCGAACACGGTCCGCTCGCGACTGCGCCGGGTGGCCGAGGTGTGCGGTGAGGTGCCGACCGACGGGCGGGGTGCCTTCGCTCTGCGGGTGGCCCTCGTCCTTGGAAACCTGACCAGCGAGAGTTAACCTACTGACATCTTCCCGAAATACCCGGTGTCGGGGACGTCACACTGTAGGTTTCCCACAGGTCGGCGTCGTAAAGACTGTCCGTGTCGTCCTCGCCGATCCACCCGACCGGACGGGAGGGTGGTAAGCGTGCTAGCCATATTCGCCCCGGGACAGGGTGCGCAGACGCCCGGGATGCTCTCGCCCTGGTTGGAGTTGCCGGGAGCCGATGCGCAGCTCGCCGGGTTCTGCGAGGCCGCGGGCCTCGATCTCGTCCGGCTGGGCACCATCGCCGGCGCCGACGAGATCAAAGACACCGCCGTCACCCAACCGCTGACCGTTGCGCTGGGGCTGCTGGTCGCGTCGTGCCTCGGCCTGGACTCGGACACCGAACGGGTTGTCGCCGGCCACAGCATCGGTGAGCTGACCGCGGCCGCGGCGTCCGGCGCGCTCGGCCCCCGGGAAGCGGTGGCCTTCGCCGCGCGGCGCGGCGCCGAGATGGCGTCGGCCTGCGCGCTCACTGCGACGGGCATGTCCGCCGTACTGGGCGGGGATCCGGACGAGGTGGCTGCCGGGATCGAGGCCGCGGGTCTCACTCCGGCCAACCGCAACGGAGCCGGGCAGATCGTCGCCGCCGGCGCACTCGACGCGCTGAGGGCGCTGGCCGAGCAGCCACCCGCGGGCGCTCGGGTGCGGCCGCTGCCGGTGGCCGGCGCGTTCCACACCCACTACATGGCCTCGGCCGCCGCGGCGCTCGGTGATTACGTCCGGACGCTCGAGCCGGTCGACCCGCGTCCGATCCTGCTGTCCAACGCGGACGGTTCCTCGGTCACGACCGGCGATGAGCTCCTCGTGCGGCTGGTGCGTCAGGTGACGCTGCCGGTGCGCTGGGATCTCTGCCTGAAGACCTGCGCGGACCTCGGCGTCTCCGCCGCGATCGAGCTTGCCCCGGCAGGGACCCTCACCGGAATCGCGAAGCGCGAGCTCCCGGGCGTGGAACTGCTCGCGATCAAGACACCGGACGACCTCGAAAAGGGGCGGACGATGATTGCCAGCCGACCGCAGCACGGGCAGGGCGAGTACACGCCCGAGTTCCGCGTCGTCGTCACTCCGGCCAAGGGGGTGTTCACCCGGACCGACGGCGTGGACGAGGGCGCCGCGATCACGGCCGGAACGCAGCTCGGGACGATCCGCACCAACCGCGAGGAGCATCGCATCGTGGCCGCCAAGGCCGGCGTGCTGGCCGAATGGCTGCGCCACGACGGCGACATCGTGCCCGCCGGCCTGCCGGTGGCGCGCATCCACAACGGGACGGACTACTGAATGATCGCCTCCACCAACGGTCCGGCCGAGACCCGGATTCTCGGCCTGGGTCACTACCGTCCGGCCAACGTGATCACCAATCACGACCTGATCGCCCGCGGCGTCGACAGCGACGACGAGTGGATCAAAAGCCGGGTCGGCATCGCCGAGCGGCGCTGGGCCGACCCGGACGAGACCGTCGTCGACATGGCCGAAGCGGCTGCCAGCAAGGCGCTCGCGAACAGCGGGGTGGTCGCCTCCGACATCGACTTCGTCCTGGTCGCCACCTGCACCATCCCGGAGCCGATCCCGGCCGCGGCGCCCCAGCTCGCATACCGCCTCGGAGTGGAGGCCCCCGGCGCTTATGACATCAGCTCGGGCTGCGCCGGTTTCGTGTACGGGTTGAGTGCCGCGTCGGCTGCGATCCGCGCCGGCCAGGCGCGCAACGTGCTCGTCGTGGCGTCCGAGCGCTTCTCCGGGTGGCTGGACATGACCGACCGGAGCACCTGCATCATCCTGGGCGACGGCGCGGGCGCCGCCGTGGTCGGACCCTCCGACGAACCGAGCATCGGCCCGGTGGTCTGGGGCAGCGATGGCGAGCAGTTCGACTCCGTCGCGATCGACGCCGAGTCGCGCTTCTTCCGGCAGGAGGGCCAGGCGGTCTATCGCTGGGCCACCTCGCAGATGGCGCCCGTCGGTCGCGAGGCGTGTCGGCGAGCGGGCATCGATCCGTCCGAGCTCGCCGCGTTCGTTCCGCACCAGGCCAATCTGCGCATCATCGACGCGATCGCGCGCAAGCTCGACGCCCCGAACGCGGTCGTCGCGCGTGACATCGTCACGTCCGGCAACACGTCCGCGGCGACGATCCCGCTCGCACTTTCGCGCATGGTCGAGCACGGCGAGATCCCGTCCGGGGCGCCGGTCCTGTTGCTCGGGTTCGGCTCCGGCCTGGCCTACGCCGGCCAGGTTGTGCTCGCTCCGTAACCCTGCCTCACCGCGTCCGCCCGCCCGGGTGTGCGCGCATCCAACCGAAAGGAGGAGATCCCCGTGGCCAGTGCCGAGGAAATCCGTACAGGACTCGCCAGCATTCTCGAAGAGGTCGCCGACGTATCGCCGTCGGACGTGAGCGACGAGAAGAGCTTCGTCGACGATCTCGACGTGGACTCACTGTCGATGGTCGAGGTCGCGATGGCGGCCGAGGAGAAGTTCGGGGTCAAGATCCCCGACGACGAGCTGCCCAAGATGCGGACGGTCGGCGAGGCCGTCAAGTACATCGAGACGAACGCCTGATTACCGAACCAACTATCTGAGCAGGAAACAAAGATCATGACGCTGCGTAGCGACGAAATAGTCGTGACCGGTATGGGGGTGACCGCTCCGCTCGGCGGCGACGTCGCGACGTTCTGGGCCGGCCTGCTCAAGGGCCAGTCTGGCGTCGTCGCGCTCACCCAGGACTGGGCGAGCGACCTCACGGTCAAGATCGCGGCCCCGATGGCGACCGACCCCGCCGAGGTGCTTGCCCGCTCCCAGGCCCGCCGGCTGGACCGGAGCGAGCAGGCCGCGCTCGTCGCTGGGCGCGAGGCGTGGGCCGATGCCGGGTTCGCGGGCAAGGCCGCCGACGCCGGCCTCGAACCGACCCGGGTCGCGGTCGTCATCGGCACCGGGATCGGCGGCGTCACCAGCCTGCTCGCCCAGTACGACCTGATGAAAGCGAAGGGCCCGGGACGGGTGTCGCCGCTGCTGATCCCGATGAACATGCCCAACGGCCCGGCGGCCTACGTCGGTCTCGAGATTGGCGCGCAGGCCGGCGTGCACACCACGGTCAGCGCCTGCGCGTCGGGCGCCGAGGCGATCGCCTTCGGCCTGGACCTGCTGCATCTGGACCGGGCGGACGTGGTGGTGGTCGGCGGTACCGAGGCGTGCATCCACCCGCTCAACATCGCCGGCTTCGCGCAGATGCGCGCGATGTCGCGGCGCAACGACGACCCGGAACGCGCGTCCCGTCCGTGGGACAAGGGGCGCGACGGCTTCGTGCTCGGTGAGGGTGCCGGGGTGCTGGTGCTCGAGCGCGCGTCGTCCGCGTCGGCGCGGGGCCGGACGCCGTACGCGGTGCTGGGGTCGGCCGCGATCACCTCCGACGCGTACGACATCGTCCAGCCGGACAAGTCCGGTCAGGTACGCGCGCTGAAGCTGCTCATCGAGCGGTCCGGGCTGTCCTACGACGACGTGGTCCACGTCAACGCACACGCCACGTCGACGCCGATCGGTGACATGGGCGAGGCCGGCGCGATCGCCGATCTCTTCGGCGAGGACACCGTGGTCACCGGTACCAAGTCGATGACCGGCCACCTGCTCGGCGCGGCCGGTGCGATCGAGTCGGTCGCTTCCGTCCTCGCGATCTACAACGACGTCGTCCCGCCGACGATCAACCTCGACGAGCCCGAGGACGACCTGCGCGTGGATGTGCCGCGCGAGCCGCGCGAGATGCCGGTGACCGTGGCGGTCAACGACTCGTTCGGCTTCGGTGGCCACAACGTGTCCCTGCTGTTCCGGAAGGTGTGACCCATGACTGCTGTCGCTGTCTCCGAACTCGATATCGATCCGCGCGATCCCGAGCTGCGCCTCGGCAACCTCTTCGACCAGGGATCACTGGAGCTGCTGAGGGAGCGAGACAAGAGCGGGGTGCTCGCGGCGCATGGTCGCATCGACGGCGCTCCTGCCGTCGCCTACTGCACCGACGCCACGGTCATGGGTGGCGCGATGGGCACGGAGGGCTGCCGGCACATCGTCGACGCGATCGACGCCGCGGTGCGCGAACGCGTCCCGGTCATCGGGCTGTGGCACTCCGGCGGGGCACGGCTCGCGGAGGGCGTCGAGGCGCTGCACGCGGTCGGCCTGGTGTTCCAGGCGATGATCCGCGCGTGCGGTCGCGTCCCGCAGATCTCGGTCGTGCTCGGCAGTTCAGCCGGCGGAGCCGCGTACGGACCGGCCCTGACCGAC
>JALZAI010000246.1 GCA_030948475.1 Actinomycetota bacterium | reverse complement strand
TCGCGCGCCAGCCGCGCCATCGCTGCCTGCAGTGGCGGCCCGTCGAAGGACCGGACTCCACTCAGCGCCTCGAGGAGGACCAGGCCGAGGGCGTACACGTCAGCGACCGGCCCGACCTCGGCGCCACGAGCCTGTTCGGGGGCGAGATAGGACGCGGTGCCCAGCGTCGCGTCCATACTGGTGAGCCGCTCGCTGCCCAGCAGCCGGACGATGCCGAAGTCCGACAGCCGCGCGCGAACCGAATCCGCATCGTCGGGATGGTCCGCGCCCAGCAGGATGTTGGCCGGCTTGACGTCGCGGTGCACCATGCCCTGGGCGTGCACGTAGGCGAGCGCCTCCGCGATCTGGGCACCGACCTCGCGCGCCTGCGACTCCGGCAGCGCCGATTCCTGGATCCTGGCCGACAGAGTGGGGCCGTCGATCAATTCCATCACCAAGAACGCCGGACCGTCCGCGTCCGCGAGCGATCCGTCGAACAGCGTGATCAGGTTCGGGTGATTCAACGTGGCCAGGGCGTGCAATTCGAGCCGCTGACGCTCCACGTCCGATACGTTGTCGAAGCTCAGGGGACGGGTGCGAAAGACCTTGACCGCGACGTCGCGAGCGAGCACCTCGTCGCGGGCGCGAAACACGTCGGCCATACCGCCGGTGCCGATGCGCTCGAGGACGCGGTATCGGCCGCCGAGCACCCACCCGCCCGGGTTGTCAGCAGGCTCGCGCTGCATGTCTTGTGTTCCCCCTCCGGCCGTCCCGGTTCCGTCGTGCCCCTTAACCAAGAACGACCGGCCAAGCCTACGGACAAGCTGACGCGCTGTCGTTTCGGCATTGACACCCGAAGTGTGCCTGGGGGACGGTAGCGATCCATCAACATTGCGGGAGGGCGCGGTCCATGACGCGAATCACTCGAACCCGGCTCGTGCAGTTGAGCGCAGTTGCCCTACTCGCGGCCGCCCTGGTGACACCGTCTGCCGGCGGCGAGGCGCGCACCGCTTCGGCCAGCAGCGACCCGACCTCGACGCGCGTAGCCGGGGTCAACGTCGACGCGACCACGATCCCGCAGCTGGAACGGCTGATGAATCGGCACGGGCTCACTTCCGTCCAGCTCGTCCGGTTCTATCTACGGCGCATCGAAAGCCTGAACCCAGAGCTGCACGCGGTCATCACGGTGAGCCGCACCGCGGAATCGGACGCCCGAGCCGCTGACCGGGATCGCCGGGCCGGCGATCGTCGCCCGTTGCTAGGGATTCCTGTCCTGATCAAGGACAACATCGACACGACCGGGATGCCGACCAACGCGGGGTCGCTCGCTCTCGCCGGCAGCACGCCACCGGACGCCTTCATCGTCGCCCGGATGCGGGCAGCGGGCGCCCTCATCATCGGCAAGACCAACCTGTCGGAGTGGGCCAATTACCGATCCACCCAGTCGTCCAGCGGCTGGAGCGCGGTCGGCGGCCAGACCAACCTGGCCTACGCGCTCGATCGCAACCCGTGCGGGTCCAGCTCCGGCTCCGGTGTGGCCGCGTCAGCGGATCTGGCCACGGTCGCGATCGGCACCGAGACCGACGGGTCGATCGTCTGCCCGTCCGGTGCGAACGGCGACGTCGGGATCAAGCCGACCCTCGGCCTGGCCAGTCGCTCCGGCATCGTGCCGATCTCGGCCGAACAGGACACGCCCGGTCCGATGGCGCGCAACGTGACCGACGCCGCGACTCTCCTCGGTGCACTCACCGGCGTCGATCCCAGCGACACCGCGACGAAGGCGCAGACCGGACACGTCTACGGCGACTACACGAGGTTCCTCCGTCCCGACGCGCTCCACGGCGCGCGCATCGGGGTGTGGCGAGCGGGCAACTTCGGCGTCAGCCCGGAGACCGACGCCATCATGACCCGGACGATCGCCAGGATGCGGGCGCTCGGCGCGACCATCGTCGACCCGGCGAATATCCCCATCGACGCCGCGTACGCCCCCGAAAACACGGCTCTGCTGTTCGAGTTCAAGCACGACATCGCGGCCTATCTCGCGCACACCAGTGCCCGCTACCCGAAGACACTGCGCGATCTGATCGCCTTCAACCGAGCGCATCGAGGGCGTGAGCTGCGCTACTTCGGCCAGGAGCTCTTCCTGCAGTCCCAGGCCGTGGGCTCGCTGTCCGATCCCGCCTATCTGAAGGCCCGCCACGACGCGACGACGGTCGCACAGACCGCGATCGATAGCACCCTCAGGACCAATCACCTCGACGCGATCATCGCGCCGACGAACTCGCCTGCCTGGACCACCGACCTGATCAACGGGGACCACTACCTGATCGGCTCTTCCAGCCCGGCGGCCATCTCCGGCTACGCGAGCGTCACGGTGCCGGCCGGCTACTCGTTCCATCTGCCGGTCGGCGTCTCCTTCATCGGCGGCAGGTGGGACGAGCCCGAGCTGATCGCGCTGGGCTACGCATGGGAGCACGCGACGCACATCCGCAAGCCGCCGCAGTTCCTGGCCACGACACCCGCCGGCTAGCCCGCTGCACTTGGCCACGGCGGGCGAGGCGATACTTGGACGTGCGGCAACGACGTCCTAGCCGGCCAGGCTGAGGCAGTGGTCTTCCTTGTCGGCGTCGCGGCGGCGCTGAGCCTCGGGCTCGGCTACGTCCTGCAGCAGCGCGTCGCGGCCCAGGCTGCGCTCGCGGACCTGCTCTCGTTCCGCCTGCTCCTCGAGCTGATGCACAAGCCGCTGTGGTGGATCGGGATTGCCGCGATGGTCGTCGGTGAAATCCTTTCCGGCCTCGCGCTGCGCCTGGCCACCGTCGCGCTTGTCGAGCCACTGCTGTCGACGAGTCTGCTCTTCGCGCTGGCGTTCGCGGCGCTGCTCTCCCGTCAGCGGATCCGCTGGCAGGAGATCGGCGGAGCCGTGCTCCTGTCGGCCTCGCTCGGTGTGTTCATCGCGGTCGGCAACCCGCACAGCTCGCCTGCGCCGTCGCCGAACACGATCGGCATCGTCGCGGCGGTGTCCGGCGTGGTCGCCGCGGTCGCCGTGCTGGTGGTGCTGGCCACGAGACTGGGGCTCGCCGGTGAATCCGTTGTGCTCGCCACCGCTGCCGGCCTGCTCTACGGTCTGCAGGACGCGAGCACCCGCTCGGCGCTGCTGGTGGCGGATCGTCGCGGCATCACGTCGATGTTCGTCAATCCCTGGATCTACATCGTCATCTGCGCAGCAGTCGTCGGAATCCTGCTCTCGCAGAGCGCGTTCAAGGCCGCCCGCCTGGACTACTCGCTGCCCCCGATCGCCGCCGCCGAGCCGCTTGCCGGAATCGCGCTGGGCATCGGCCTGCTCGGCGATGTCGTTTCGCTGAGCATCCCAGGGCTCGCCGTCGAGGCCATCTGCCTGGTCGCGATGGTCGTTGGCGTGGCGCTCATCGCACGCTCATCAAGCCTGGCCGGGCATCACCTGACCGACCTGCTGCACCCGCACCGGGATCAGGACGTCAGCCCTGCTCCCGGAGGGCGCGCAGACTCTCCTTGAGCGAGCCCGTAGTCGCGAGTACGGCGGTCGGTTCGTAGCCGCAGTGCGCCATGCAGTTGTTGCATCGCTCGTCCCTGCCCCGCCCGTACGCGGACCAGTCGGTGGTCTCGATGAGCTCCTTGTAGGTCTTCACGTACCCGTCCGCCATCAGGTAGCAGGGCCGCTGCCAGCCGAGCAGAGAGTAGGACGGGATGCCCCACGCGGTGCACTCAAAGTCGGCCTTGCCCTCCAGGAAGTCCAGGAACAGTGGCGAATGATTCAGCCGCCACCGCTTGCGATTGCCGCCCGCAAACGCCTTGCTGAACAGCTCGCGGGTCTCAGTGACGCCGAGGAAGTGATCCTGATCGGGTGCCTTCTCGTAGGCGTAGGCGGGCGAGAGCATCATGCTGTCGACCTTGACCTCGTCGTTGAGGAAATTCATTACGTCGATGATCGTCTGCGGGGTGTCGGTGTTGAAGAACGTCGAGTTCGTGGTGACCCGGAAGCCCTTGTCCTTCAGGAACTTGATCGCGGCGACCGCCTCGTCGAACACGCCCTGCTTGGCCACCGACTCGTCGTGCCGCTCACGCAGGCCGTCGATATGCACCGCGAACGAGAAGTACGGCGAGGGTTTGAAATCGAAGCGGTCCCACCGCTTGCGGATCAGCTCGGCGTTCGTGCACAGGTAGACGTACTTCTTGCGCTTGACCAGCTCGTTCACCATGACGTCGATCTGGGGGTGCATCATCGGCTCGCCACCGGCGATCGACACCATCGGGGCACCGCACTCTTGCAACGCGGCCACCGCCTGTTCGACCGGCATCCGTTGCGCAAGCACCTGGTGCGGTTGTTGGATCTTGCCGCATCCGTTGCATTTGAGATTGCACGCGAACAGCGGTTCCAGCTCCACGATCAGCGGGAACTTCTGGCGGCGACGGACTTTCTGCGAGAACAGGTACCAACCGATCCGGGCACCTTGCCGAAGCGGGATGGCCATCAGCCTGCAACTCCCTTCGGAAGTGTGAATGTGACGTCCTCACGGGCGACCACGCGTTCGTCGACCTCGACGCGGCCGAGCGCACGCAGGGTCCCGATCACCTCGTCGACCAGATGTGGCGGGGCGGACGCACCCGCGGTAATGCCGACCGATTCGGCGCCCTGCAGCCATTCGGGCAGCAGCTCAGTTGCGTCGTCGACGAGGTGCGCCGGCGCCCCGTTTCGTTGCGAAACCTCGACGAGCCGCAACGAGTTGGACGAGTTCTTCGAGCCGACCACGATCATGACATCGGACTCGAGAGCAACCTCGCGGACCGCACGCTGCCGGTTCGTGGTCGCATAACAGATGTCGTCAGTGGCCGACGATTGCATCCGCGGGAAGCGCCGGCGCAGCACGTCAACCGACTCGGCCGCCTCGTCCGCGGCGAGCGTGGTCTGCATCAGCACGGCCACCTTGCTCGCGTCATCGACCGCCACCTGCTCGGCCTCGGTAGCGCTCTGCACCAAGGTGATCTGACCCGGCACCTCGCCGAGCGTCCCCTCGGTCTCGTCGTGCCCGGCATGACCGATGAGCAACACCGTGTCGCCCCGGCCGGCGAACCGGCGCGCCTCGCTGTGTACCTTCGCGACGAGCGGGCAGGTGGCATCGATGACGTTGAGCTCGCGGCTGGCCGCCTCCAGGCGCACCGCTGGGGCGACGCCGTGGGCGGAGAAGACGACGGTGGTGCCGTCGGGCACCTGATCGAGTTCGTCCACGAAGACCGCTCCCTGCCGCTGCAGGTCGGCGACCACGTGCGAGTTGTGCACGATCTGGCGCCGCACGTAGACCGGGTGCGGGTAGCGCTGCAAAGCCAGTTCGACGATGTCGATCGCCCGCTCGACGCCGGCGCAGAACGAGCGGGGCTCGGCGAGCAGCACACGGCGCGGCCCGACCAGATCCGCCCAGCGGGGCAGGGCCGCGGCCGTACTTCGCAAGACCCGCAGGGCCCGGACTCCGGCCGGGATGGTGGCCAGCCGAGCGACCGGGCTGAACGCGGTGTCGACGATAACGCGCAGCACCGCGGTCGGGACGCCCAGCGCCGCGCGCACCACGGCCGCCGACTCCATGTCCACGGCCAGCGCGCCGGTCGCCGCAAGCCGCTCCCGGGCGTCCGCACCCCCGACGATGTGATCGCAGCTCACCATCGGCCCGGTGCGGACCCGCATGCCCATCCGTCTGAGCTCGCCCGCCAGTGGGGCGGCTCCGCGCAGCACCGTGCGGCCATGTTCGTCGCGCACCTCGCTCGCGATGAGGACGTCCCCGGGGCGCAGCGACGGGTCGAGGCCACCCGCCACGCCGGCCACGACAACGGCGTCCGGCGCCAGCTCGGCCAGCCGGGGCAGCCACGCGCGAACCCGGTCCGGGCCCATGCCGCAGCGCAGGACCGTGGCCCCCGGCACGCGGCCGGCCAACGCCGCGTATTCACTGCGCAATGCCGTCACGACGACCAAGCCGGTCATGGTTGACCTTCTTTCGCAGCGGCGACGTATCGACCCAGGGCGCTCAGCGGAAAGACTAGCCGGTACATCTCGTAGTTGATGTAGAAGTCACCGGGAAAGCCGGTTGCGGTGTACAGCTCCTCGTCCCAGCCGCCGTCCGGGCGCTGTGTGCCGAGCAGCCAGCCGACCCCGCGCTCGACCGCCTCGGTGTGCGGATCGACGGCCATTTGGGCCAGTAGCGCCCACGCGGTCTGCGACGGCGTGGACGCGCCGCGACCGCGCCAGGAGTCGTCGCGGTAGGAGCGTAGATCCTCGCCCCAGCCGCCGTCCTCGTTCTGATGCTGCTCCAGCCAGCCGACCGCGCGGCGCACCGGGACGGAGTCCGCGGTGATCCCAGCGGCGACGAGTGCCGGTACGGCGGCGCCGGTTCCGTACACGTAGTTCGCGCCCCACCTTCCGAACCACGACCCGTCCGGCTCCTGCGCCTCCAGCAGCCACCGGATGCCGCGCCGGGCGGCCGGATGGTCAGCGAGCCCGCGGCACCCGAGCAGTTCCAGGACGTGGGCGACGACGTCCGCCGAGGGCGGGTCGATAACCGCACCGAAGTCGCAGAACGGCAGCTTCTCGATTATGCGGCGGGTGTTGTCCGCGTCGAACGCGCCCCACCCACCGTCGCGTGACTGCATGCCAAGCACCCACCGGGTGCCCCGCTCGACGGCCGCGGTGAGCCCCGGATGGAGATCCGGACGCGCCCGACGCAGCGCCAGCACGACCTCGGCGGTGTCATCGACGTCGGGGTAGCCGTCGTTGGCGAACTCGAACGCCCACCCGGAGGGTTCGAGCTGCGGGCGCCGCACGGCCCAGTCGCCCCGTACCCGGATCTCCTCGCCGAGCAGCCAGTCCACGGCACGGCGCACCTGGGGGTCGTCGGCCGGCACGCCCGCGTCCAGGAGCGCGGTGAGCGCGAGGCAGGTGTCCCACACCGGCGACTGGCAGGCTTCCAACCGGCGGTGCTCGCCGTCGGGCTGCCGCTCCCGGATCAGGAATCCCTCGAGCCCGTCGATCGCGCCGACCAACGCCGGGTGCTCGAGCGGGTAGCCCAGCAGGTGCAGCGCGAGGATCGAGTACACCCACGGCGGCTGGATGCCGCCCCAGCCGCCGTCGGCTTCCTGCCGGGCCAGGATCCATTCCGCGGCGCGGCGCAGCGCCAGCGACCGGCCAGGCGTGACCGGCGAGCGGTGGTAGCGCTTGAGCGCCCGGTCGAGGAGCTGGAACGCACTCGCGACGACGCCGGTTTTGGCGGGCGGCGGTCGCACACCGGATCGCAGTTCGGTCAGCGTGAACGGTAACGGACGCGACGGGCGCAGCGTGGCGACGACGGTGATCGCGACGACGGTCTGCCGGGCCCAGCAGGCCCAGTCGTAGACATTGAGCGGGACCCACTTCGGCAACAGCACCAGCTCCGGTGGCATGGCCGGCAGCTCGTCCCAGGACCACTCGCCGAACAGCGCCAGCCAGACCCGGGTGAACACCCGGCTCGCCTCGATGCCGCCATTCGCGAGCACGAACTCGCGCGCGGCCACGAGGTGCGGCGCGTGGGCAGCGTCGCCGGCCAGACGCAGCGCCGCGTACGCCTCGATCGTCGTCGACACGTCGCCCGGGGCGCCCGGGAAGTTCGCCCAGGTGCCGTCGGCTCGTTGCTGGGAGCGGATCCAGCGGGCCGCCGCGGCCAGCTCGGCGGGTTGCAGGATCCCGAGGAACTGCCGCAGCAGCAGGTCCTCGGCGTCCATGGTGACGTTGGTGCGCAGCTCGCCCTTCCACCATCCGCCGGCGTGCTGCCGTCCGGACAGGTGCGCTCGGGCGCGCGCTGAGGCCGACCGGACGTCATCGAGATGCTGGCTGTGCGGCAGGACGGTCACGCGCGGCGCCTCCTCACAGGTCACGCTCCACTACGTATCGGGCGAGCTCGACGAGCTCCGCGACTGCTTCGGGCGGCGCGTCGAGGGCGTCGAGGTGGACGAGTGCCCGGGCGAGGCAGCGATCGGCCTCATCCGCGGCCCACGCGAGCCCGCCGGCCTCTTCGATGAGCTTGGCTGCGAGCGCCACGTCGTCCTCGGCGACCAGCGGAGCGTCGGTGAACACCCGCGCCAACCGGGCAGCAGCGTCGGTTCCGGCGTCCAGCGCGGCGACGATCGGCGCGCTGCGCTTGCCCGCCCGGACGTCCGAGGACGCCGACTTGCCGGTCACGGCAGCGTCACCAGTGATGCCGAGGATGTCGTCGATCAACTGAAAGGC
>JALZAI010000244.1 GCA_030948475.1 Actinomycetota bacterium | reverse complement strand
ATGTACGAGAAGCGACCGACTCGGTGGCGCGATGTGCCGCGCCATCGCAGCGATGTGTTCCTCCCCGTGCACACCCCGTGGCAGGACGGTGATCGCAAGGTCGGCGCGGTCGAGCGCGCCTATGCCGCCCTGCCCGCGACCGGGGACGCGGGCGCGGAGGACCGTATCTTCACGATCCTCTTCGACGTGTTCGGGCATCGCAAGCACCATGCCACCGAGCTCTCGGCAATCAAGCCGACGGTCGCAGAGACCCTGTCCGACCCCGGCCAGCTCACTTTCCGGCTGAACGGCTACGACCCGGATTTCCCGATCTTTGACTACGGCGACATCATCGACTGCGCCGAGACTGCTCCGGAGCTGGAGGCGCTGCATCGCTGGGCGATGGTGCTGCACAACCAGTACCCGTGGGACCGCGCCCAAGCCGAGCTTGTCGAAGTCGGCCAGCTCGCGGACGACGACTACGTGGTCGTCTTCCACCCGCGTGATCAGCAGGTTCGCGATTTCCTGCGGCGGCTGAGAACTGGCGTCGTCCGCACGCCCGACTCACCGGCGCAGGAAGCGACCCAGCCGGTACGGCCCTACCCGCCGGTGAACGTGCGCACGCACTGCTCGGTGCTGCCCCGTATCGAGGCGCTGGCCGTGGTACATGGCGAGCGGGCCTGCACCAACGAGGATCTGATCCGCAATGCCGCCTACAACTGGTCGCCGATGTCGGCGGACGAGATTCGCGACAAGACCGGGATCGAGCAGCGCCGCTACACCTCGAACAGTCTCGAGGAGATCGCGCTCCAGGCGGCACAGCGCGCGCTGGTTCACGCGGGGCGCGGACCGCAAGACATCGGGGCGGTGCTGGTCTGCACCTGCACGAGCACCCGGCTGATCCCCTCGGTGGCCACCTGGATCTCCGGTCAACTCGGGATCCAGCAGACCCACGGCTCGTACGACATCGTGGCCGCCTGTGCCGGGCTGGCCTACGGTTTGTCGGACGCGACCCGAATCCTGCAAGAGGTGAACCGCCCGGTTCTCTTGATCTGCGTGGAGAAGTTCTCGGACAAGATCGGCAACGTACGCCCGTCCCGGATGATCTTCGGTGATGGCGCCGCAGCGATCGTCGTCGGCGTCTCGCCGGAGGGTGAAGCGCCGGACATCGAGTACCTGCAGACCCTCGCCAGCGGCCCGGGCACCGAGGTCAACTCGATCATCTGGCCGAACCCGGCCTTCGACAACAACATCACCGTGTACGGGCCTGAGGTCAAGTCGCTGGCCGGTCGCTACCTCGCGCAGATGATCGACGAACTCAAGGCACTGCCCGACCCGGACGGCAAGGCGGCGTCCCTGCTGGACAGCATCGACCTCATCGTCCCGCACCAAGCCAACAAGACCATGGTGAGCCAGCTGGCAACCAAAGCGGGCCTGTCGCTGGACAGCGTGTACTTCAACATCGCCGAGGTCGGCAACACCTCGTCGGCGAGCATCCCGCTGGCCATCCATGATGCGGTGCGCGACGGCGTCATCACCGAGCCGGTGCGCGTCTTCGCGCCGGGTTTCGGCGCGGGAGCCGTGGCTGGGTATGCCGTGCTGCGCGTTGATCCGGCCGTCGTGGTCATTTCGGACGGGTCGGCGCCGCCGGCGAGGACCGACTCCGGGGGGACGGGGCCCCGTCCCGAACCGTCCTCGGACGATGTGCGCCTGGCGTTCGGTTAGGTGGCCCTTCGCACGTAGCTGCCGGGTGCGGGCTCGATGGGCGGGTGCTCCTTGCTACCGAGGCGCCGGGGCGGCGCCACCATCGGACCGCCCTGCCCGGCGATCCAGGTCGTCCAGTCCTTCCACCAGGTGCCTTCCTCCAGCTGGGCCGCGTCTTTCCACTCCTGCGCATCGGCCGGCAGCGTCTCGTTGGTCCAGTGCTTGGCCTTTGGGCCGGGCGGGTTGACAATCCCGGCGATGTGCCCGGACGAGCTGAGCACGTAGCGCTTATGACCGCCGAGCAGCTGGGTGGTCTGGTAACCCGCCGCCCACGGCACGATGTGATCGTCGACCGCGGACAGCACGTAGGTGTCAATGTCGACCTTTCCCGGATCGAGCTTGTGCCCGTCGATCTCGAACTCGCCCCGAGCGAACTCGTTGTTGAGGTAGCACGAGCGCAGGTAGCGCGAATGCATCTTCGCCGGCATCCGGGTGCTGTCCTTGTTCCACACCAGCAGGTCGAAGGCGGGTGGCTTCTTGCCCAGCAGCCAGTTGTTCGCGACGTACTGGAAGATCAGGTCGTTGGCCCGCAGCGCATCGAACGTGTGCGCCATTTTATCCGAATCGAGGAAGCCCTTCTTGGCCATCTGCTTCTCCAGACCGGCGATCGTGGCCTCGTCGGTAAAGACGCCCAGCGTTCCCGCGACGGAGAAGTCGATGAGCGTGTTCAGGAAGGTAGCGGACTTGATCGAACGATCACCGATCGCGGCATTGTGGGCCAGCCCGATCGCGGTCAACGTCCCGCCCAGACAGACCGAGAGGGTGTTGACCTCGGTGGCGCCTGTGATCTCGCGCACCACCCGGACCGCGTCCAGCGGGCCCCGACGCAGGTAGTCCTCGAAGTCGACGTCGCGCATGGACGAATCGGGGTTTCGATAGCTGATCGCGAAGCAGGTGTGCCCGTGCTGAACGGCCCACTCGATCAAGCTCTTACCTGGAGCCAGATCCATGATGTAGTACTTGTTGATCCACGGCGGGCAGAACAGCAGCGGCACAGAGTGCACTCGCTTGGCCTGCGGCTCGTATTGGATCAGTTCGATCAATTCGTTCCGGTAGACGACAGCACCTGCAGTCGCGGCCATGTTCACGCCGACCTCGAAGTCGGTGTCGTCGACCTGAGCGGGCCAGCCTCCGTTGTTGCGCAGATCCCCGAGCATGTTTCGCGCACCGCGCACCAGGCTCTTGCCGCCGCTGTTGAACACCTCGCGCAGCGCCGCCGGGTTGCCGGGCAGCGTGTTGGTGGGAGCGAGCGCGTCGACGATGAACTTCGCGGCGAAGCGGGCCTTGAAGTCCCGCTCGGCGTCCAGTCCGGCCGCGTCCAGGAGCTCGGTGACCAGCTGGCTGGCCAGCAGGTACTGCTGCTCGAGGAGGAAGTACAACGGGTTCTCGGCGAAGGCCGGATCCCGGAACCGCTTGTCACCGTCGACCGGGGACGCCGGGCCGGTGGGCTGTTGACCGACCATCAGTCCCGCTGTCGCGCGTACCGCTGCGGCCAGACCCATCAGCAGGTGAGTGTTGGCGGCTGCCGTTGCCGTCGGGTTCTTGACCATAGCGGCACCTGCCGCGGCGAGCGAGCGCAGGAACGACACCGGATCGGCGGCGATCGGCCCTTCGGCCACGCCCAACCGGTCGAGGACTGCACGTGCGGACTCCGGACTCTGTGCTGGCTTCACAGGGACGCCTCTCCAAAATATGTTCAGGACGGTTCGGTGTTAGTCCCCAACTTAGCTGCCTCGCTACATATCCAGGCCGCCGTTGACGCCCCAGACCTGCCCGGTGATGTATGCGGACGCGTCCGCAGCCAGGAAGTGGACCACCCGGGCGACTTCCTCGGGGCGGCACAACCGGCCCACCGGAATCTGGCCCTTAAGCTTGTCCAGCACCTTTTCCGGGACGTTGTCGAGCATCTCGGTCGCCACGTATCCGGGTGTCACCGTGTTCACGGTCACACCCACGCCCTCGTCCTCGAGGCGGTCTGAGCGAGCCAGGACGAAGGCCGCTTCGCGCGCGAGCGTCTTGGTCAGGCCGAGCAATCCCGCCTTGGAAGCCGAGTAGTTGGCCTGCCCGATCGCGCCGGTCTCACCGATGACTGAGGAGACGAAGATGATCCGCCCCGACCCGCGCTCGATCATGTGCTTCAACGCCGGCTGGGCCATGTAGAACGAGCCCGACAGGTTTACCGCGACAACCGAGTCCCAGTCCGACACCGACATCTTCATCGCCATCTTGTCGATGGTGATGCCGGCATTGTTGACCAGGATGTCGAGCCGGCCGTGCGCGTCGAGCACCTCCTGGACCACTCGCTCACAGTCCTCGGGGTGCGAGACATTGCCCTGATGGATCGTCGCATGGCCCTCGTCCGCGAAGTCCTGCTCGAACTGCTTGGCGAACTGCTCGGCGCGCTCCCGGTTGCCGCTGTAGCCGGCGGCAACCGTGGCACCCTGACTCGCCAGGCTCCGGCAGATCGCGGCTCCGATACCCCGGGTTCCGCCAGTGACCAGAGCGACCTTTCCGGCGAGCTTGTCGCCGGCCATGGGCGTGCTCGGTGCGTTCATCGTGTGGTACCTCCAGGAGGTTGCTGTGCGGAGCTTCTCATCCTAGTGAGACGAGGGCTCCGCGGAAGTGCTGCCGGGGGTAGCGTCTGCGCCAGCGGCGTCATGGGGATAGGACATGAAACTCGATACTGCGGTGGCCACGACGATTCTCGCGATGACAAATCCGAGGAGGTCGAGGAGCTTTTACGCGGACCTGCTCGGCTTGCCGTTTCGCGGCACGGACGCGGACGGAAAGCTCCTGTTCACGCTCGCGCCCGGTGCGGTCCTGGCGCTGATCCAAAAACCGGCCGTTGCCCAGGCGGACCACACCGCCCTCAGCTTCGAGGTGGCCGACATCGCGAGCGCAGTGACGGAGCTGACTGCACAGGGCGTTTCCTTCGACGAGTACGACATGCCGGGCCTGCGAACCGAGGACCACGTGTGTGTGCTGGGCTCCGAGAAGGCGGCGTGGTTCCAGGATCCGGACGGCAACATCCTGTGCCTACACGAACCGCTGCGATGAGCGACTAGGCGCTCGCGAGCGGCGCTGGCGGCAGCGTCACGGGTACCCCCTCGTTGATCTTGACGACGCAGGTGTCGACCCAGGCCAGGATCGCGTCGATGTCCAGCGCGTGTGGACGCGCCTCGCGATAGGTCGCGATGCCGGTTGCACCCCGGTCCAGCAGCGCCAGCGCGCCGGCGCGATTGCCGCGCGCCGCGTGCGTCGATGCCACGGCGAGTTGGGCGAGTCCGCGCCACAGTTCCCGCTCGGCGTCCGGCGCCGCCTTCCAGGCATCTTCCAGCACCTCGTGCGCATGAAAGGGCATGTCGTCGGCCAGCAGCCGATACGCCTCGGCCAACGCCGCCGCTGGGGCGCGCACCGTCCCCTCCGGCTCGCGCTGCACGCCCTGGGCGTCGTACGGCAGCGGGCGGCCGAGGGCATCTCGGGGCCGGGCGTTGCGCGGCCGCAGCGCGGCATCGCGATCCCGCTCTCGCGCATTGCTCACGATGCTAGATCGCGGACGAGGGGGGCTTGGTCTTCTGCCAGAGCCAGGTGTCGAAGAACGAGCCGAGGTGCTGGCCGGATACCTGCTCGGCCAGGTGCACGAACTGCGACGTCGAGGCGCTGCCGTAGCGGTGCTGAGTCGTCCAGCGCTGCAGCAGGGCGAAGAAGTCGTGGTCCCCGATGCGGTGCCGCAGCGCAGCCAGCGTCAAGCCTCCGCGAACATAGACGGCGGCGGAGAACATGGTGTCGCGCTGGGGATCGGCTATCGACTGGTTCCAGAACTGGGAGGACGCCGGGATGCCTCGATAAGTTTCTCGCGCGATCGAGTACGTACTGGTGCCGCCCGTGTGCTCGTCCCACAGCCACGACGCGAACGTCGCGAAGCCCTCGTTGAGCCAGATGTTGCGCCAGGTGCGCACCGAGACACTGTCTCCGAACCACTGGTGCGACAGTTCGTGCGACATGGTGCCCGGGTCGGGGGAGAAGCCGTACAGCGGCCGGGTCTGGGTCTCCAGCGAGAACCCCACGTCGGGGACGTTGTCGACGATCGCGCCGGTTGAGGTGAACGGGTACGGCCCGAATTTCCTGCTCCAGAAGTCCGTGATGTCTCCCGTCTGCGCGAACACCCCCCCGGAACGCACCTGCGCGGCGAGCGCAGGGTCGACGGCCATTGTCTCCGCGATGCCCCCCCGCGTCGCGCCGTGCCGGAGGTTCCATCTGCCGATGTCGATAGTCGCGAGATACGTGGCCATCGGACTCGTCTCGTCCCAGACGAATGTCGTCTCGGTGTTCGCCGAGGTTCTGGAGAGCAGATCGCCGTTGGCAACCACCTGCCGGTTGTTCGGCACCGTGATCCGGAAGGTGAACGTCGCCTTATCGCTCGGATGGTCATTGCTGGGGAACCACGTCCGCGCGGCGTTGGGCTCGTCCCCGACGAACGCGCCGTCAGGCGTGTACTGCCAGCCGTAGTCGGCGCCGAACACGATTGGTGAGCCGGTGATGGTCTTCGGTGAGCCGTGATAACTGACGGCGACGTCGAAGGCCGAGCCGCGGGGCAAGCCGGTACGCGGGGTGATCTGCAATTCCGGCCCGGCCCGGCGGAATGTCGCCGCGACGTCGTTCACGCGCACGGCGCGGACCCTCATCCCGGAGAGATCGAGATCGAACCTGGACAGGTTCTGGGTCGCGCGTGCGCTGAGGTGTGCCGTCCCCGAGAGCTGACGGGCTGCGGGATCGTAGGCCAGGTCGAGGGTGTAGTGACCGACGTCGTAGCCACCGTTGCCCTCTAGCGGGAAGTATGGGTCGCCGACGCCGGGTGCACCCGCGGTGAAAGCGGAGCCGGCCGCCAGTGGTGCGGCGCCGAGTGCCACGACAGCGAGCGCGACGGACGCAACGGCGCAGGCGGCGGGCGTGACTGTGCGGAACATCGTGATCTCCCCGGTGGGTGTGCGGTGTCGGCCGGCGCGACCGATACTTCCAGGCGCGCGGCGGTGATCGGTGTGATGTGCCCTCAACGCGTGGCGACCAGCAGGCGCTGCGGTCCGCGGAAGCTGATGTTCGGGTGGAACGGGATCTGCTGTTCAGGCAGGGACAGGTTCGGGTAGCGCGCAGCGAGGTGTTCCACGGCGATCGTCGCCTCCAGCCGGCCGAGGTTGGCGCCGAGGCACAGGTGGATGCTGCGACCACCGAAGGCCAGATGCGCCTTGGCGTCGGGACGGCCCAGGTCGAAGCTGTCGGGATCGTCGAACACCCGCGGGTCGCGTCCGGCCGCGGCCAGCCACAGGAACAGCTTCGCGCCCTCGGGTACCTCGACGCCGCCCAGCGTGACCGGGCGGGTCGCGAGCCGGCGCCACACCGGCACCGACGGATCGAAGCGCAGCGTCTCCTCGACTGCACCCGGCACGAGGGACGGGTCGGCGACGATGCACTGCCAGCGCTCGGGATCCTCCAGGAGCCGCCGGACCGTGTTGCCGATCAGGTAGTTGGTCGTCTCGTGTCCCGCGAACGATAGGGAGAACAGGATCGAGGCGATCTCGTCGAGGCTCAGCCGGTCCGGATCCTCGCGATGGATTTCGAGCAGGTCGCTGGTGAAGTCGTCGCCGCGCTGGTCGGCTTTCGCGTCGACGAGTGCGCGCAGGTAGCGGCGGTATGCGACCAGGTTGGTCGCGATGTCGACTTGCTCGTCGGGCGCCGGACGTCCCCAGGCGAGCGCCGCCCGCGAGCCGCACCAGGCGCGCAGCTTCGGGTAGTCCCCCCGCGGCACACCCATCAGCGAGAAGATCGTGTCCGCCGGGAGCGGGAAGCACAGCGCCTCGACTAAATCGAACGGACTAGCGTCCCCGACGTCGTCGAGTAACGCGTCCACGCGCAGGCGAATCTCCGGAGCCATCGCCTGGACCCGCGCCGCGGTGAACGCGCGCGTGGCCGGACGCCGGAGCCGGGTGTGCGCGGGCTGGTCGAGGCTCACCATCGACGGCTGCGGCTTGTGCCCGCCGTCGAGCAGGATCCGTGCGGCCGCGGGCTCGAGCTGCACCAGCGGAAGCTGCGCGGCGGCAGCCGAGTAGCTGGCAGTGTCGCGGAAGATCTCGGCGATGTCGACGTGCCGCGTCACCACGTAGTAGTCGATCGACGGCGCGTAGAACACCGGCTGCTCGTCCACCGGAAGGGCGGCCAGGACGGCGAACGGATCGGCGAGGAAGTTCGGGGCGAGCGGATCGAAGTCGTGCTGCACTGGACAACCCATAGAGATCAACTCACCAGGATTTCGGTCGTCAGTCGCGAGTCGTCGGAGCTGGTCCCGACGAACACCTCGATCGTCCCCTGCTCGATGACGAAGCGCGCGTCATTGTCGTAGAACCCGACGTCCTGGGGGGTGAGCCGGAAGGTGACCGTTTGGCTGGCGCCGCGCGCGAGCGTGACGCGTTCGAATCCGCGCAGCCGCCGTACCGGTTGCACGATGCTCGCCACCGGGTCGCGGATGTAGAGCTGCACGACCTCGTCGCCGTCGCGTTTGCCGGTGTTTGCCACGTCCACACTCAGCTCGATGGCACCGCGCGCTCGCTTGAGCACCGTCGAGCTCGACCGCAGGTTCGTCAGCTCGAAGCTGGTATAGGACATTCCGAATCCGAAGGCCAGCTGCGGTCCGATCGACAGATCGAGGTACTTGGACGTGTACCTGTTGTTCGGATCGGGGGGAAGTCCGGTGTGCTCGTGGTTGTAATAGATCGGCACCTGTCCAACGGAGCGGGGAAACGTCACGGGCAGCTTCCCCCCCGGATTGACCCGGCCGGTCAGTACGTCGGCGATGGCGTTGCCGCCCTGCGAGCCGGGCGCCCAGGCCTCCAGGACGGCCGGTGCAGCGGCCAGGACCGCATCAATCGTCAGCGGACGTCCATTGATCAGCACGACCACGGTGTGCTTTGCGGCACCCGCTACTGCCTGGACCAGTTGCTGCTGCACGCCGGGCAGGCCGATGTCACTGCGGGCCGCCGCCTCACCGCTCATCACGGCGGTCTCGCCGACAGCGAGCACGGCGACGTCGGCCGCCTTCGCCGCCGCTACCGCGGCCGCGAACCCGGAGGTGTCACGGTCCTGGACATCGCATCCCCGCGTGAACGTCACCCGCTTGCCGGCGTTGCGCAACCCCTGCACGATCGTCACCGGCGGCGTGTGGGGGCCGCGTCCGGCCCAGGTGCCGTTCAGGTCGGTCGTCGCGTCACCGAGTGGTCCGATCACGGCAACCCGGCGCGCGGAGCCCCCGAGCGGCAGCACCGGTGCCGCGCCGACGCTGTCGTTCTGCAGCAGCACCATGCACCGACCGGCGATCCTCCTGGACGCGGCCGCGTTGGCGGGAGAGATCGTGGTAATCGCGTTTGCCGGGTCGGTGTACGGACTTTCGAATAGGCCGAGCCGGAACTTGACCCGCAGGATGCGACGCGCCGCGTCGTCGAGCCGTTGCTCGGTGATTCGCCCGGAGGCGAGCAACGCCTTGCCGTAGCTCACGTAATTGGTGCTGACCATCTCCATATCGACCCCGGCGGTGATCCCGGCGCGGGCGGCGCCCTTGCCGTCTGCGACCAGGCCGTGGGTGATCAGTTGCTCGATGCCGGTGTAGTCGCTGACCACGAATCCGTCGAAGGCGTACCGGCCCTTGAGCACGTCGCGCAGCGGATAGCTGTTCCCGTGCGCGGGCACGCCGCTGATTGTGTTGAATGCTGCCATCACGGTGGCCACCCCGGCCCGCACGGACGCCAGGAACGGCGGCAGATATAGGTTGTGCAGCCGTTGGATCGACACATCGACCGTGTTGTAGTCGCGTCCGCCTTCGGCGCCGCCGTAACCCACGTAGTGCTTCGCGCAGGCCGCCATCCGATCCGGTGCCGAATAGTCGTCACCCTGGAAGCCCTGGGTCTTGGCAACGGCGAACTGGCTGGCCAGGTACGGATCCTCACCATTGCCTTCGGCGATGCGTCCCCACCGTGGTTCGTGGGTCACGTCCATCATCGGCGCGTAGGTCCAGTGCTGCCCGCTCGCGCGTGCCTCCGCGGCGGCGATGGTGGCGTCGGCGTGGGCGAGCGACGGATCCCAGCTGCTGGCCTGTCCGAGCGGGATGGGAAAGTTGGTGACGTAGCCGTGAATCACGTCCAGGCCGAAGATCAGCGGGATGCCCAAGCGGGTGTTCTGGACCGCGAGGTGTTGCAGCTCGTCGAGCGTCGCGGGGTCGGTGACACTGAGGACGCCGCCGAGCTGGCCGTTGGCCAGCCTGGCGCGCGCGATGTCCGCAGTGTTCACCAACTGTAGCTGGCCGAGCTTCTCGGCGACGGTCATCTTCGTCAGTAGTGCATTGATTCGGTTCTCGGTCGCGGCGTCGGGGCGGCGGAGCGCGTCCGGCGCACCGGTGAGCGGTGTTTCGTTCGACGCAGGCTCGGTGAGAATGCCGCTCGCGGCGGTCGCGGTCAGCGCCGCGGCACCTCCCAGCCCGGCGAGCAC
>JALZAI010000211.1 GCA_030948475.1 Actinomycetota bacterium | reverse complement strand
GACGAGCGCCCCGAGCCCGACGCCCACCCCGATCGCGGCAGGCAGGTTGCGTCCCGCGCGCGACGGCCTGGGCTCGAGCGAGAGCGATCGCTGGCCCTCGGCGAGCACCGGCGCGACGTCGTCGTCCGGGGGCCGCACCGGCGCGGACCGGGCCGGCGAGCCGCCGATGCGCCGCGCGCGAGCAAGACCCCGCGCTGCAGGAGACGGCTCGTCGTCCGGTGTCATCTCGACAGCCCGATCAGATCTCGAGCAGCTCGGCTTCCTTCGCCTTGACGAGGTCGTCGACCCCTTCGGTGTAGCGGTGCGTCAGCTTGTCCAGCTCGGCCTCGGCGCGGTGGACCTCGTCCTCGCCGGCCTCGCCATCCTTTGCGAGCCGGTCCAGCGCGTCCTTGGCGTGGCGCCGGACGGAGCGGATCGCGATCTTGGCGTCCTCACCCCGGCCGCGGGCGACCTTCACCAGGTCCCGGCGCCGCTCCTCGGTGAGCTGCGGGAAGACAATGCGGATGATCGTGCCGTCGTCGGTGGGATTCACGCCCAGGTCGCTGTTGCGGATGGCCTTCTCTATGGCGCCGAGCTGAGCCGGGTCGTACGGCTTGATGACGGCCATCCGGGCCTCGGGAATGTTCACCGTCGCCATCTGCGGGATCGGCGTCGGCGCGCCGTAGTAGTCGACGACCAGCCGGGCGAAGGCGCTGGCATTCGCGCGTCCGGTCCGCAGCCCGCCGAGCTCGTCGCGCGCTACGTGGACGGCCTTCTCCATCTTCTCTTCGGCCTCGAAGAGGGTCTCGTCGATCACCGCTGGTCCCTTCGCTGGCGTTGCTCGGTCAGCCCGTGGCGCTGACGAGTGTGCCGATCTTCTCACCGCGCACCACCCGCGCGATGTTGCCGTCGGCGAGCTTGAACACGATGATCGGCATGCCGTTGTCGCGGCACAGGCTGAACGCGGTCGCGTCGGCGACCTTCAACCCGCGCCGCATCGCCTCGTCGTAGCTGATGGTGTCGAACTTCACGGCGTCCGGGACGACGCGCGGGTCTGCGTCGTACACGCCGTCGACGCCGTTCTTGCCGAGCAGCAGCACCTGGCAGCCGATCTCGAGCGCGCGCTGCGCCGCGACGGTGTCGGTCGAGAAGTACGGGAGGCCGGCGCCAGCACCGAAGATCACGACCCGGCCCTTCTCGAGATGCCGCTCGGCGCGCCGGGGGATGTAGGGCTCGGCGACCTGGCCCATCGTGATCGCGGTCTGGACGCGCGTCGGGATGCCCTGCTTCTCCAGGAAGTCCTGCAGGGCCAGGCAATTCATCACGGTGCCGAGCATGCCCATGTAGTCGGCGCGGGAGCGGTCCATGCCGCGCTGGGAAAGTTCGGCGCCACGGAAGAAGTTGCCACCGCCGACGACGATCGCGACCTGCGTGCCGGCGTTGACCACCTCGGCAACCTGTCGTGCGATGGAGTGCGCGACATCGGGATCGACGCCGATGCGTCCGCCGCCGAACACTTCACCGGAGAGCTTGAGCAGCACGCGCCGGTACGCCGCGGGGGCGGCTTCGGACTCGGTCATGAGGAGCGGTTCTCCGTGAGCATCGTCGGGAGCGCCAGCGACCGAGGAGCGGAGCGGAGAGGCGCGACGGGGTGCTCGGTCATGCGGCCCCCTGTCGTCGGTGAGGTCTCGCTTCGCACCCTATCGGGACGAGGGTCAGGCCGACCCGACCTCGAAGTGCGCGAATTTGGTGACGGTCACTCCGGCCTCCTCCAGCAGTGCCTTGACCGTCTTCTTGTTGTCGACGACCGAGGCCTGTTCGAGCAGCACGTTGTTTTTGTAGTAGCCGTTCACGGTGCCCTCGATGATCTTGGGCAGCGCCTGGTCGGGCTTGCCGTCCTCCCGAGCCTTGGCCTCGGCGACGCGCTGCTCGGTCTCGACGATGTCAGACGGGACCTCGTCGCGACTCAGATAACCGGGACGCATCGCGGCGACCTGCATCGCGACGGTTCGCGCCGCCTCGGGATCCGCGCCCTCGAACTGGACGAGGACACCGACCTGAGGCGGGAGGTCCGATGCCTTGCGATGCAGATAGGTCGCGATCTGGCCGTCGAGCTTGACCGCGCGGCGCAGTTCCAGCTTCTCGCCGATGATTGCCGCGAGGCCGTCGACGCTCTCGGCGACGGTCTTGCCGTCCTTCAGCGTCTCGCCGAGCAGCGACTGGATGTCGGTGGCCGAGGACGCGGCGAAGTGAGCGACGATGTCGCCGGCGAGGGTCTGGAACTGCTCGTTCTTGGCGACGAAGTCTGTCTCCGAGGCCAGCTCGATCATCGCGCCCTCGGCGGCGGCGATCAGGCCGTTGGACGCCGTGCGCTCGGCACCGCGCTTGGCAGCCTTGGCCTCGCCCTTCACGCGCAGCACCTCGAGCGCCTTGGCGGGGTCGCCGTCGGCCTCCTCGAGGGCTCGCTTGCACTCCATCATCCCGGCGCCGGTGGCGTCGCGAAGCTTCTTCACGTCAGCGGCGGAAACGTTCGCCATCTCTGTTCTCTGGTCCGTTCTACTGGTGGGTCGGTGTCTCGGAGGCGGGAGTCGCCGGATCGGGATCCGCCGCCGCGGCGACCACCGGAGCGGCCGGGTCCGCGACAGGAGCGGCTGGATCGGCAACCGCACCCGGGGCGGCGTCCGCAGCGGGCGCGGCAGCGACGTCGCCCGCACCCGCTGGCTAGAGCAGTTCGCGCTCCCACTCCGGCATCGGTTCGTCGGCGGCGACCTGGCCGGTCGAGGCACCCTCGGCGGGCTTTTCGTCCCGTCCGGCATTCGCGGCCGCGGCGGCCCTGGCGACCAGGCCCTCGGCGACGGCGTCGGCGACCACCCTAGTGAGCAGGGCGGCGCTGCGGATCGCGTCGTCGTTGCCGGGGATCTTGTAGTCGACCTCGTCCGGGTCGCAGTTCGTGTCCAGAATCGCGATGACCGGGATGCCCAGCTTGTGGGCCTCGCCGACCGCGATGTGCTCCTTCTTCGTGTCGACTACCCAGATGGCGCTGGGCACGCGGCTCATCTCGCGGATCCCGCCCAGGGTGCGCTCGAGCTTGTCCTTCTCGCGCTGGAGCATGAGCTGCTCCTTCTTGGTGGCGGTGCCCTCCCAACCGGCCTGCTCCTGCGCCTCGAGCTCCTTCATCCGCTGCAGCCGCTTGTGGACGGTCTGGAAGTTGGTGAGCATGCCACCCAGCCAGCGATGGTTGACGTAGGGCATTCCGACCCGAGTGGCCTGCTCGGCCACCGAGCCCTGCGCCTGCTTCTTGGTGCCGACGAACAGCACCGTGCCGCCGTGCGCAACGGTCTCCTTGACGAAGTCGTAGGCCCGGTCGATGTAGCTGAGGGTCTGGTGCAGGTCGATGATGTAGAGCCCGTTGCGCTCGGTGAGGATGAATCGCTTCATCTTCGGGTTCCACCGACGGGTCTGGTGCCCGAAATGCACACCGGCCTCGAGCATGTCCTTCATGGTGACGACGGCCATGCCGGTCGTCCTCCTCGATACTTGTGCACGCGGAGCTAGATACTCCAGCGACCGGGTGCGGCCTCGGTTGTCGCGGACGTCCCGGGATGGGTCGACCGCCCTGGTACCCGGTGTCGCGACTGCGCCGCCATCTGCCAGGTTCGTCGATGGACCGAGGCCAGCCGCCACCCGCCGCATTAGTCACGACGGGAGGGCACGCGAAGTCAGCCCAGTTCGGGCTGCAGATTCAGTTTAGCGCGTTGCCGCGACCCGGTTACCCGCAGCGGCTAACGTCACGCGGATGCGTCCCCGAGCTGTCTGCGTGCCTGCCAACGGCCTCAGTTTCGACGGCCTGGAGTGGGGGCCGCCGGACGGCCCACTCGTCCTGCTGCTGCACGGCTTCCCGCAGCGGTGCACGTCCTGGGCCGCTGTGGCGCAGCTACTGGCCGAGGCCGGAATCCGCACGGTGGCGATCGACCAACGCGGCTACTCCCCCGGCGCGCGTCCGGACGGCGTGCCGGCCTACGCGATGGCGAACCTGGTCGCCGACGTGGTGGCGCTGATCGGGCAGCTCGGCGGTCCGGTCCACCTGGCCGGACACGACTGGGGCGGCGTGGTCGGCTGGCAGGTAGCCGCACGGCATCCGCGCCTGGTGCACTCGTGGACGGCTGTGTCGACGCCCAACCAGCTCGCGCTCGACGAGGTCCTCGCCACGGACCCGAGCCAGCGCGAGCAGTTCGGCTACATCCGCACGTTGCGCCCACCCGGCGTCGAGACCAGGCTGCTCGCCGACGACGCGGCGCGGCTGCGGTCCTTCTACGGTGGGTCGCTCTCGCAGGCTCGCGAGGACGAGGACGCGGCGTTCTTCGGCCGCCCGGGAGTTCTTGCGGCGGCACTGAACTGGTACCGGGCGATGTCGCGGGAGGACTCCACGGGTCTGGCGCCGGTGACGGTCCCGACCACGTTCGTGTGGGGAAGCAGCGACCTCGCGTTCGGACGGGCTGCGGCCGAACGCACGGCTGCCCACGTGGTCGCGCCGTACGAGTTCGTCGCGTTGGAGGGGGCGAGCCACTGGCTGCCCGATGAGGTGCCAGGCACCCTCGCCGACGCCATCGCGAAGCGCGTCCTCGGCTAATGCACGTCTATGGCGTCCTAAGGCGTCGGCACCGCGTCCGCGCGGCGGGCAACGGCGGCCGCCTCGGCGCGGCTGCGGACCTCGAGCTTCGCGAGGATGTTGGACACGTGCACGCTCACGGTCTTCTCGCTGATGTAGAGATGCGCGGCGATCTGGCGGTTGGTGCGCGCGTCCACGAGCTGCGCCAGCACGTCGCGCTCGCGCTCGGTGAGTGACCCCAGCCCGCCGAGCGCCTGCTTGGGCGTGACCGGCGTCGTCCCCAACGCGCGGATCTCGGCCAACAGCGGTTCGGCACCCATTCCGCGTGCAGCGTTACGCGCGAGCCCCGCCACCTCGGCCGCCTCGACGGTGCGTCCGCCGGCGCGCAGGATCGCCGCCAGCCGCGCGCGGCAGCGGGCCAGTTCCGTCTCGTTGCCGTAGTCGAAGGCAGCGACGGCGCGCTCCCAGGCGGCGACGTGCTCGTCCTCCCCCGGTGCGTCCGCGTCGGCCAGCCAGCGCAGCCGGGCCCATTCGGCCTCCAGCCGAGCCTGCCAGGCCAGCGCCTCGACGCCCAGCTCCCGTCCGTTCGGCATGCCCTTCTCGGCCGTGGTGCGCCCGTCGCCGGTGTACCGGCGGGCGAGATCGACCAGGGTCGTGCGCCGGGACTCGGACGCTGCCCCGATCTCCGTGGCGCAGGCGATCACCACGAGCGTGCAGAACCGCAGGCGGCCGAGGAACCACTCCTCCTGCCACAAGCCGGACAGCAGCCCGACGGCCCCGTCGACCAGTGCCGCCGCCTCGTCGGCTCCCCCGTGCCAACCGTAGGACTCCAGCATGGCCAGGACGGTGGCGTTCGCGATCAAGCTCTCGCGCTGCCACCAGTCGCGCAGCCCGGCGACGCTGGCCAGGGCATCCGGCTCGCCACGAGCGACTCGGATCACCGTCCGTACCGAAGCCAGCCGCGCCTGGGCGTGCGGCGTGGCCTGCTCAGCGTCGAGGTCGAGAGTGCGCAATGCGGCACTCCAGTCACCCTGCTCGTACTGCAGATTTGCCGCGCGAGCGCGTGACTCCACCCCGAACAACATCCACGGGCGGCCCATCTCCACGGCGCGCTGCCAGGCCTTCCGGTACGCCTGCTCCGCCGCGGGCAGATCGCCGTGCTCGAGATAGAGGCTGCCGAGGTTGAAGCGGCTGCGGATTTCGGCTGCGGCCTCGCCGTGCGCCCGGGCGCCCTCGGCAACGCGCATGAGACGCTCGGCGACCTCGTCCGGGAGGCTCCTGCGCAGCTGCAGGAGGGCCAGGGTCGTCTCGGCGTCGGACGAGGCCAGTGGCCGGCCCAGCCGCTCGGCGATGTCGAGCGCCTCGCGCGCCCACTTCTCCGATTCCGCCTCAATGCCGAAGATGAGTGCGAGTCTGGCGTGCAGCGCGGCCAGCCGAGCCCGCAACGGCGTGGGTTCGGCGGGGACGAGGCGCAGCGCCTCGGTGGTTGCAGCGCGCGCCTGCTCGTCATGCTCACCCTCGATGCCCGCGACGGCCAGCGCATAGAGCAGCTTGCCGCGAGTCCCGTCCGGCGCATCGTCGTCCAGCGCGTCGAGGGCCGCGCGAGCCAGTCGGTAGCCGCGGTGCGATCGTCCTGCCGCCGCCGAAGCGTCGGCGAGCGACACCACCAGATCGGAAGCGTCCGGCGGGTCGGGAATCCGCTGGCGCAGATCCAGCGCCGTCTCGTAATGCTGCATCGCCTCCTGCGGCGCCGCGACTGCCATCGCGTCGTCGCCGGCTCGCACGCTCGCGCCGTACGCGGTGGCGTAGTCGTGCGACGCGCGGGCATGGCGGGCCAGCTCAGCGGCGCTGCGATCATCACGCACAGCGACGACGGCAGCATAGGCGGCATGCAGGCGGACCAGCTCGCCGGGCAGCAGGTCGTCGTACACGGCTTCGGCGAGCAGCGCGTGCCGGAAGGTGTAACCGCGCCCGCTGGACGTCAGCTGCAGGATGTGCGCGTCGATCGCCTCGTGCAATGCAGCGTCTAGGCGCTCATCAGGAACGTCCACCACGTGCGCGAGAATTTCGTGCGAGACGCGGCGCCCGGCGACGGCGGCCACCCGGACGATGCGGCGCGCGTCATCGGACAGCCGGTCCAGCCGGACGAGGAGCAGGTCGGCCAGCTGCCACGGCAACTGCTGGGCGTCGAGGCACTCATCGGCGGCAGCCGTCAACTCCTCGGCGAAGAACGGGTTGCCGTCGGCCCGACTGACGATGCTGGCGACCTCGGCCTCTGCCAGCGGCCGCTCGTGGGCGGCCCGCACCAGCGTGCGGACATCTTCGGGTGGCAGCGGATCGAGGTGGACGCGCTGCACTGACGGAAGTCGGGCCCACTCGGCCAGGGTCGGGCGCAGCGGGTGGCGGCGATGCAGGTCGTCGCTTCGGTAGCTCACGACGAGCGCGAGTCGCTCGCCGCGGACCCGGGTGAACAGATACCCGAGCAGGTCACGGGAGGCCTGGTCGGCCCAGTGCATGTCCTCGACCACGAGGACGAGCGGCTGCCGCGCGGCGAGGTCGGCGAGCGCGGCCAGGACTGCGGCGAACAGCTCGCCCCGGCCGATCCGGTCGTCCTCGCCGTGCGACTCACGGTGGGGGAGCAACCGCGCGATCTGGGGGTGCGCCGCGAGCAGCTCCTCGATCAGATCAGGTTGCTCGGCCGCCAGCCGCGCGAATGCCTCGCTGAAGGGCAGGTAGGGCGGCGGTGCGTCGCCGAGGTCGACGCAGTGCCCGACCAGGACCAGCAGACCCCGTCCGGTCGCCGCCGCAGTGAGCTCGCCGAGCAGCCGCGTCTTGCCCACGCCGGCATCGCCGTCGAGGACGACGACGGACGCGCTGGCTTCGCGCGCACTGTCGATCGCGGCGAGCAAGGACTCGAGCTCTTCGGCTCGACCGACGAGCGGCGCTGCAGGACGGGGCACCAGGCCATTTTCGTCCTCCGCACCGACAACGTCCGACAGGGCCCGCACTGTTTCGCTGTCGCCGGCTTTACTTGCGGCGCCGCACGACGCGGCTGCGGCTGGACGGGTGGGTGCGCCAGCGGGGCAGGGTGTACGCCCCCGCGCGGCGGCTCAGGCTCTCGCGGCGCCAGGCCAGCTCGGCGGCGAGAACGTCCGGGTTGAGATCGTGTACGTCGAACATGATGTGCTCCTCTGTGATGTGCTGTGCCTGCACCACAGACATTGCGCGGCTAAGGATCGCCGCTACATCAGGAGAACTTCCTATCTCCTGGCCGGCGAAGGCACCTTAGTCGGCGATTGTCAAGGGTCGTCCGCTTCCCGGGGACGAAGCGCACCGTCATCCACAGGCAATCGTGGTTTTCTTCGGGATGTCGGCGGCGGCCGAGATGCTGCCTCGATGAGGCAGATGTTAATCTGCGCGGCGACCGTGCTGATCCTGGTCACGGGCGGCTCTGCGTCTGCCGGCGGCTCTGCGTCTGCCGCCGGCTCGGCGAGGGCGCCTGCCGAGGTGCGGTACTCGGCTCCGCTGGAACCGGTCCGGGTGGTGCACGCCTTCGCCCCGCCGGCGACGCGGTTCGGGCCCGGTCACCTCGGCGTGGACCTGGCCACCTCGCCGGGCCGGGTCGTCCGCTCGGCGGCGGGCGGGCTGGTGAGCTTCGTGGGACGTGTCGCGGGACGCGGGCTGGTGGTGATCACCCACACGGATGGAGTCCGCACCGAATACGAGCCGATCGCTCCGCTGGTGCGCCGGGGTGAGCCAGTAGCTCGGGGTCAGCCGATCGGACGGCTGGCCGGCACGCACCACGGGTGCTCCCGGGGGCGCTGCCTGCATTGGGGCGCCCGCCGCGGCGAGGTCTACCTCGATCCGCTCGCGCTGCTGCGCCCGCTCGGACCGATACGACTGCTGCCGTGGTCCGCGGCAGTCCGCGTGCACTACGCCCTCGGGTGAGCTTGGGTGTACATGCGGCGCAGCCGCTCGACCGAGACGTGGGTGTAGAGCTGGGTCGTCGCGAGGCTGGCGTGCCCGAGCAGTTCCTGCACGGCGCGCAGGTCCGCGCCCCCCTCGAGCAGATGCGTGGCGGCGGAGTGCCGCAGCCCGTGCGGACCGATGTCCGGTGCGCCCGGTACCCGCGCCATGACGCGGTGCACCACATCGCGCACCGACCGCGGGTCGATGCGCCTGCCTCGCGCGCCTAGTACCAGCGCCGACCCGCTGTAGTCGCGGGCCAGCTCGCCACGTCCGGCGTCGAGCCAGTCCCGTAATGCGCGCTCGGCCGCGGTCCCGTAGGGGACGGTCCGTTGCTTGTTGCCTTTGCCGAGCACCCGCACGACCCGGCGCTGTCGATCGACGTCGTCGAGGTCCAGCCCGACGAATTCGGAGACGCGGATGCCGGTCGCGTAGAGCAGCTCCATGATCAGCCGATCCCGTCGAGCGAGAGCGGTGTCCGGGTCGGCCAGTGTCATGGCCGCCGACGCCTCGGCAACGTCGAGAACCGGAGGCAGCGTGCGGTGCGCACGCGGACTCGCGAGCAGGGCGCCCGGATCGCCCGCGACC
>JALZAI010000207.1 GCA_030948475.1 Actinomycetota bacterium | reverse complement strand
CTTACCTTACGGACGTACTGCAATGCGGCCGCGTGCACCTCGGCCTGGGACGCTGCCGGCTCGAAGTTGTTCAGGGTCCGGATGTTTCGGCACATGCCTCCAGCCTGCCACGGCACACTCGTCAGGGTGACTGAGGAACTCGCCGAGAAGCGCGTCGGCTGGGCCGAACTGTTCTTCGACCTGGTGTTCGTCGTGGCCGTGACCCGGGTGTCCACGCTCTTGGAGCACGACCACAGTTGGGGCGGTCTGCTCCGTTCCCTGGTGGTGTTTGTGCCCGTCTACTGGACCTGGGTGGGTACGTCCGTCCAGACCAACCTGCAGGACGCCGCCCGTCCCGCATTGCGGCTGCGCATCTTCGCTGTCGCACTGGCCGGGGTGTTCATGGCCATCGCGCTGCCGGACGCGTACGGCCACCTCGGGCTGGTCTTCGCCATCGCCTACTGGTCGGGGCGGCTCATACTCGGCGTCGGTCTCGTCGGCGCGGCTATGCGCGGGTACGGCACCCTGCTGAACCCGTTCGTCGTGAGCATGGTGATCACCGGACCGCTGCTGGTAGCGGGCGCGTTCACGCACGGCGGTGTCCGCGAAGCGATCTGGGGTGTCGCCGCGCTGATCGACCTGGCCACACCGCGCCTGTTCCGCGGTGTACTCAGCCATCTGCACTTCGACGCCGGGCACCTGGCCGAGCGCTTCGGCCTGTTCGTGCTGATCGCGTTGGGCGAGTCAGTGGTCGCGGTCGGCACGTCCACGCCGACGGGCGAGCTGACCCTGGTCGAGGGCCTCGCGATCGCTGCCGCCTTCGCACTCAGCTGCGGGCTGTGGTGGGTTTACTTCCATTTCGCGGCCGACGCGATGCGGCACGCACTGGCCACGGCGCGCGTCCAGGCCGACATCACCCGACTCGTCCTCTCCTACGGCCACCTGGCCTTCATCGCCGCGATCATTCTGGTGGCAGTGGGCCTGCGTACCTCGGTGCACAACCCCGGGCACCCGTTGAGCGCGACGGTGACCGGCCTGCTCTTCGGCGGCTGTGCGCTGTATCTGGCGAGCTTCGGATTCACCCGCTGGGCGATGTTCCGCCTGGTGTCCTGGACGCGGCTCGGCGCGGCCGCTGTCGTCGTGCTGCTGATGCCGCTCGCTCCGCACGTGCCGGCCCTCGCCGCGCTCATCGGGCTCGCCGTCGTCCTCGCAGTGCTCAACACCCTCGAGCTGCTACGTGTCCAGCGGGACGGCTGGCGGGCGTTGCTGAGGCGGCGCGAGCGGGTGCCCGGGGCCGGGTAGGGCAAGCTTGCTCGCGTGGACGCGGTGCTGCAGCGGATCGAGGCGCTGTCCGGCGATGGCCGCTACGCCGTCAGCTTTCGCAGGCCCGACGGCAGTGAGCAGACCGCGGTCTTTCATGCGGCCGCGGCGAACGTGAGCGTCGCCGAGGCCAGCCTGCCCGAGGGGTGGACGCTCGAGTCCGAGCCGTTCCGCGCCACGGCCCAGGCAGTGCTTGCGGTCGAGAACGCCCGCAGTATCGCCCCGCTCACCGACGTGGACGGTGGCTGGGACGTCAGCATGGGCAACGTCGTGCTGTCCGACGATGAGGTGCCAGTTTGCACGGCGCACGGCCAGATGCAGCCGTTGGGGGAGAGCGTCTATGAGTGCGCCGAGTGCGGGGCGCGGGCGCGTGTCCGGCGTCGTTAGCGGTAGCTGCCGGAGATCCAGCGGGCAACGGGGTGCTTTACCGACCGGTAGCGGGGCATGTTCCACAGGGTCGCGGAGCCGCGATGTGGCACGATCTCGCAGGTGACCAGCAGACCCGCCGCGGCGCAGCGCCTGCGCGACCTCGCGCGGCTGCGGCGCGTCCGCGACCGGATCGACCGGGAGTACGCGCAGCCGCTGGACGTCGAGGCGCTCGCCCGCGGCGCGCACATGTCGGCCGGACACCTCAGCCGCGAGTTCCGCCTCGCCTATGGCGAGTCGCCGTATGCGTATCTGATGACGCGGCGCATCGAGCGCGCGATGGCGCTGCTGCGTCGTGGCGACCTCACCGTCACCGAGGTCTGTTTCGCGGTCGGCTGTTCGTCGCTGGGCACCTTCAGCACTCGCTTCACCGAGTTGGTCGGTGTGCCGCCCAGCACCTACCGGCGCGTTGCGGCGCGCGCGACGGCTGGGATGCCGTCGTGCGTCGCGAAACAGGTGACGAGACCGATCAGGAATCGAGAAGCGCCGGTCACCGAGCCGCACCTAGCCTGATCGCCATGGACATCACCATTCACGCGAGCTTCCTCCCGCACGACGACCCGGACGCCGCCCTGGCGTTCTATCACGACATCCTCGGCTTCGAGATCCGCAACGACGTCGGGAACGGCAAGATGCGCTGGCTCACGGTCGGACCCGCCGATCAGCCCGGCACGTCCATCGTCCTCAACCCGCCGGCCGCCAACCCCGGTCTCACCGACGACGAGCGCCGCACCATCGCCGAGATGATGGCCAAGGGCACCTACGCCATGCTCCTCCTGGCCACCAAGGATCTCGACGGCACCTTCGAGCAGCTGCAGGCCCGCGACGCCGACGTCGTCCAGGAGCCGACCGAGCAGCCGTACGGGGTTCGCGACTGCGCCGTCCGCGATCCTGCCGGCAACATGATCCGCATCCAGGAGCTGCGCTGAGCCATCCGGCGATCGCAGCCGTGATCTGCGCAGACGGCACCGTAAACGCGACGGAGGCAGCGAATCCGGTCCCGCCTGACAGATGGAGACACGATGAGCACGGCCATGAGGACGGACATGCAGTCGCCTGGGCTGCATATTGCCGACAGCCACGGGCTGATCCGCGTGCAGGGCGCGCGCGTGAACAACCTCAAGGACATCAGCGTCGAGCTCCCGAAACGCCGGCTGACGGTGTTCACCGGCGTTTCCGGCTCCGGCAAGAGTTCGTTGGTCTTCAGCACGATCGCCGCGGAGTCGCAGCGGATGATCAACGAGACCTACAGCGCCTTCGTGCAGGGCTTCATGCCGACGATGGCGCGGCCCGACGTCGACGTCCTGGACGGGCTGACGACCGCGATCATCGTCGACCAGGAGCGGATGGGCACCGACTCCCGCTCCACGGTCGGGACTGCCACCGACGCCAACGCGATGCTGCGCATCCTCTTCAGCCGGCTCGGCAAGCCGCACATCGGCTCGCCTCAGGCGTTCTCCTTCAACGTCGCCTCGATCAGTGGCGCCGGCGCGGTCACCTTTGAACGCGGCGGCCGCACGACGAAGGAAAGGCGGAGCTTCAACATTCTCGGCGGTATGTGCCCGCGCTGCGAGGGCCGGGGTTCGGTCAACGACATCGACCTCACCCAGCTGTACGACGACAGCTTGTCGCTGAACGAGGGTGCGCTCACGATCCCCGGCTACAGCATGGACGGCTGGTACGGCCGCATCTTCACCGGCTGCGGCTTCTTCGACCCGGACAAGCCGATCAAGAGATTCACCAAGAAAGAGCGCGACGACCTGCTCCACAAGGAGCCGACCAAGATCAAGGTCGACGGCATCAACCTCACCTACGAGGGCCTGATCCCGCGGATCCAGAAGTCGATGCTGTCCAAGGACGTCGACTCGCTGCAGCCGCACGTCCGCGCCTTCGTTGAGCGGGCGGTCACCTTCACCAC
>JALZAI010000186.1 GCA_030948475.1 Actinomycetota bacterium | reverse complement strand
TCGGTATTCAACCTCGGGGTGGGGGTGCTCGCTTACACCTTCGGTCTACGGCACGCCTTCGACGCCGATCACATCGCCGCCGTCGACAACACCACCCGCAAGCTGATGGCCGACAACGCCGCGGCGCGCGAGGAGAACCCGGACGCGCAGCCGCGTAAGCCGCTCTCGGTGGGCTTCTGGTTCTCCCTCGGCCACTCCACGATCGTCTTCCTGCTCGCGTTCCTGCTCTCCGTCGGAGTCAAGACGCTGGCCGGCCAGGTCGAAAACGACAACTCCACACTGCACTCGGCGACCGGCATCATCGGCGCCTCGGTGTCCGGAGTATTCCTGTGGGTCCTCGGCATCCTCAACCTGGTGGTCCTGCTCGGCATCGTTAAGGTCTTTCGCGAGATGCGCACCGGTGCCTACGACGAGGCGCAGCTGGAGGAGCAGCTCAACAAGCGCGGCTTCATGAACCGCTTCCTGGGGGGCCTGACCAAGTCGGTGCGCAAGGCCTGGCACATCTACCCGATCGGGGTGCTGTTCGGGCTCGGGTTCGACACCGCCACCGAGGTCGGCCTGCTCGTGCTCGCCGGCGGTGCAGCGGCATTCAACCTGCCGTTCTACTCGATCCTGGTGCTGCCGATCCTGTTCGCGGCCGGCATGTGCCTGATGGACACCACCGACGGGGTGTTCATGAACGCAGCCTACGGCTGGGCGTTCGCCAAGCCGGTCCGTAAGGTCTACTACAACATCACCATCACCGCGGTGTCGGTGGCGGTTGCACTAGTCATCGGCACGATCGAGCTGACCGGTGTGATCGCCGATCAGGCGAACATCACCTCCGGGCCAGTCGCATCGATCGCGAACATCCCGCTGGACTATGCCGGGTACGGGATTGTCGCTCTGTTCTTCGCCGCCTGGATCGCGGCGCTGCTGATCTGGCGCTACGGCAAGATCGAACAGAAATGGTCGGCGAATCTCGCCCCTCGACCTGTTTCATCCGAATGATCGGAGGTGTACTCGAGGCTCGACCTGGTTCCCTATGTCGCGATCAAGGACCGGCCGGCTCGAGCCTTCATGCTCCGGCGGCGCGTTTCAGCCCACCTGGGTGCCGCCCGCGACCCAGCCATCGACCTCGACGCGGAGCGTTCGGCCGGTCCACCGGGCCCCATGACCGTCATGCGGAGATCGGACGGCTCGGCTCGTTGTTACTGCGCAGCGATGGCGCGGGACTCGAGGTATCGGCGCTCGGCGAGATTGCGGGTGATGCGCGCGGCGAGGCGAAATTGCTCGCGAGCGGCTTCGTGGTCGCCCGCCATCTCGAGCAGGTGCGCTCGGACGATCGCCGCACGGGGGTGGGCGGCAAGCGTGGGATCGGTTGTCACGCCGTCGAGCGCGTGCAGGCCGGCCGCGGCTCCACGCACCATGGCTACCGCGACCACGCGGTTCAGCGCCACTATCGGGCTCGGGGCCAGAACGGTGAGGACGTCGTAGAGTCCGAGGATCTGGGGCCAGTCGGTGGCGGCGTCGCTAGTCGCCTCATCGTGCACAGCGGCGATCGCGGCCTGCACCTGGTAGGCACCGATCGGTGCAGTCGCGAGCGTTCGCTCTATCAGCGCCGTGCCCTCGGCGATGCGGGCGCGATCCCAACGGCTGCGATCCTGCTCGGGTAGCGGGACAACGGCGCCGTCGGGTGTGGTCCGTGCTGCGCGGCGGGCATCGGTGAGCAGCATCAGCGCGAGCAATCCGGCGCTTTCGCCGTCGGCGGGCAGCCGTTCGAGCAGCTCGCGGGTCAGCCGGATCGCCTCGTGGCTCAGATCGATGCGTTGCAGCGCCGCGCCAGAGCTGGCGGTGTAGCCCTCGTTGAAGATCAGGTACAGCACCCGGTGCACTGCAGCCACGCGCTCGGCCCGGTCCTCGGGTTCCGGCATCTCGAAGTGTGCGCCACTGGCCTTGATCGTCTGCTTGGCTCGGCTGATCCGTTGGGCGACGGTCGCGTCCGGGACGAGCAGGGCGCGAGCGATCTCCGACGTGGTCAGGCCACCGACGGCCCGAAGGGTCAGCGCGACCTGCGACAGCGGCTTCAGTGCGGGATGGCAGCACAGGAACAGCAGGGTGAGGCTGTCATCGGTTCCCGGCACGGCCTCACCCTCCGGCGCTCGGGCCGCGGTCACCGCGTCCTCGCGGCGTCGCCGCGCGACATCGGCTCGCCGGAACTCGATCCAGCGCCGGGACGCGACGGTGATCAGCCAACCGGTCGGGTTGGCCGGAGTCCCGTCAACCGGCCATTGCCCAGCCGCCGCGACCAACGCCTCCTGCACGGCGTCCTCGCACAGGTCGAAACCGTCGTGGCGTCGGGCGAGCACGGCGAGAACCTGCGGCGCCAACTCGCGCAGCAGGTCCTCCACCGACCGACCGCCCGTCACTCCTCGAGCACGCTGCGATCGAACACCGGGCGCACCTCGACAGACCCGAAACCGGCGTCCGGCACCCGAGCCGCGATGGCCACCGCTTCGTCCAACGATGCGACGTCGACGAGATAGAACCCGGCGAGGTACTCCTTGGCCTCGGCGAACGGCCCGTCGGTGGCGACGATCCGGCCGTCCCGCACCGACACGTATGTCGCGGCGCTCGGGTCGGGGAGCCCCTCGGACGCGACGAGGTCGCCCGACTCGAGCAGCGCATCGTGCAACGCATAGTGCGCGCGCCCGAACTCCATACGTTGCTCGTCGGTCAGGGTCTCCCATCGTGCACGCGAGTCCGGGTTGCTGTGGATCAGGATCAGATACTTCACGAGCGGTTCCTCCTCGAGACGACGACATCCTGTCACCGGCTATGTCGAAGCCGCCCGCGTCGCTTCGACATAGCTCGCAGAGGCACCCGCCCGGGGTGCCGGTCGAAAGGAACGCACCATGAACAACGAAGCCGCCATCCGCCAGATCATCGCCGACCGCGTCCGCGCTATGCACCACGGCGACGCCGCCCGCCTGGTCGCGCAGTACACGCATCACGCCGTCGTCTACTCGCTCGCGCCGCCGCTCCGGCAGCCGGCGGCGTCCCACACCGACATCGCCGGGCTACAGGTTTGGTTCGACGGGCACGGTGGGCGGGTCGGCTACGAGGTGACCGAGCTCGACATCACCGTCGACGGCGACCTCGCTGTATGCACCAGTCTCAACCGGATGGGCGCCCCCGACGACTCGCCGGGAGAGAAGTTCGTGCTGTGGTTCCGCGAGACCCTCGCGCTGCGTCGGATCGACGGGCAGTGGCTCATCAGTCACGAGCACTCCTCAACGCCGTTCTACATGGATGGCTCGTCCCGCGCAGCACTCGATCTGCAGCCGCAGTAGACCTGGGAGGAGCGCGCGAAGTCGTAGCCACAGCCGTTGTCTTCCTCTACCGTGCACTTTGGCCGGGCAAGTTCGCGCGGCGTTCACGCGGTGGACGGTTTGATGTTGGCAAGCCAACCAAAGCTGAGGCGACTGTGATGCGGTCGGGCGGACGCCCGGCACACAACGGAGATGGAGCGTTCATGCGGCACAAGTGGTGGGAGGCCGCGGGCGTCGCCGTGGCCGCGAGCCTGGTACTGGCGGCTTGCTCGAGCAGCAGCAAGCCAACACCCACGAGCACCGGCGCGGGTGGCGGGGGCAGCAGCACCGGCGCTGGTAGCACCGGCGCTGGTAGCAGCAGCACGGGCCACGCCGACTGGGCCACCGCCCAGTCGGCTTCGGCCGGCGGTGGCATGAGCGCGCTCGTCGCCGCGGCGAAGAAAGAGGGCACGATCAATGTGATCGCGCTTCCTCCGACATGGGCGAACTACGCGTCGATCATCTCGACGTTCCAGAAGAAGTACGGCATCCACGTAAACAGCGAGAACCCGACCGGCGCGAGCGGCGACGAGATCAACGCGATCAAGTCGACCAAGGGCCAGGCGAGCGCGCCCGACGTGGTCGACGTCGGCAACTCCTACGCGCTCTCCGGCGCGCAGGAAGGTCTCTACGCGCCGTACAAGGTCTCGACCTGGGGCGCCATCCCGGCTGCGCAGAAGGACTCCGGCGGTCTTTGGTACAGCGACTACGGCGGCTACATCTCGATCGGCTGCAACACGAAGAAGATCGCCAAGTGCCCGAAGACGATCAAGGAGCTGGACAACAAGGTCTACAAGGGCGACGTCGCGCTCAACGGTGACCCGACCCTCGCAAATGCCGCGTTCGAGGCGGTGTGGGCTGCGGCCCTGGCCAACGGCGGCTCGGCGTCTAACATCCAGCCCGGCATCGATTTCTTCCACAAGCTGAGCCAGGAGGGGATCTTCAACAAGACGAAGGTCTTTCCTGCGACCGTAGCGTCGGGCGCCACCCCGATCGTCCTCGACTGGGACTACCTCAATGTCGGGATCGCGCCGACCTTGAAGAAGCAGGGCATCACCTGGACGACCGTCGATCCCGCGGACGGACTGGTGTCCGGCTACTACGCTCAGGCGATCAGCATCAACGCGGCGCACCCGGCCGCAGCTCGGCTCTGGGAGGAGTACCTGTACAGCCAGGGTCCGACCGACGGGCAGAACGGTTGGCTCACCGGCTACGCCCGTCCGATCGAACTGACAGCGATGCAGTCGGCGGGGTCCGCGAACAAGCCAGCGCTGGCGAAGGTACCGCCGGTCAACGATCCACATCCGTTCAACCCGTCGCAGGCCCAGGTGACCGCTGCTAAGAACGTGGTCACCCAGAAGTGGTCGGCTGCGGTCTCTTAGGGTCTCGTCGTGGCGAGCACGCTGTCCGGCGAGCGGTCGGCGGCTGACGAGCAGGCTGATGCGAGCGGGGCCGGGTCAGCCGTCCGACCCCGTCGTATCACGTTCGGCTGGCTCGGCCTCGCACCGTTCTTCGGCTACGTGCTGCTGATCTTCCTGGTGCCGATCGGCTTCATCCTCTACGACGCGTTCCGCAAGACGGTTACGTCCGCCGCGCCGGTGCGGGATCCGGTCACCCAGCAGTTCGTCCACACGACGTCGTCGAGCTTCACCGGCTCGAACCTCTCCCAGTCCCTGCAGGGCGTCTACCGTACGTCCCTGATCACCAGCGTCAAGCTCTCAGCGATCGTCGCGGTCATCGGCGCTGTGATCGGGGTGCTGCTGGCGTCCGCCGTGGTCAACAGCACGAGCCGGGTACTGCGCCAGATCGTCACCTCTGCTGCCGCGGTGACCGCAAATTTCGGCGGTATCCCGCTGGCGTTTCTGTTCATCGCGACGCTGGACGCCAACTCGGGCGTCCTCACCACGTTCCTGCAGAATCACTTCCACTTCTCCATCCAGGACGACGCCCACCTGCATCTCGATCAGCTGTCCGGCTTGTCGCTGGTGTACCTGTACTTCCTCATCCCGCTGATGGTGCTCGTGATGACCCCGGCGCTGGAGGGGCTGAAGCCGCAATGGGGCGAGGCGGCAGAGAACCTCGGCGCGAGCCGCTGGAACTATTGGCGGCTGGTCGCCGGGCCGGTGTTGCTGCCCAATTTCCTCGGCTCACTCCTGCTGCTGTTCTGCTCATCCTTCTCGGCGTTCGCCACCGCGTACGCCGTCAACAGCTCGTTTCCGCTGGTGACGATTCGGATCAAGGCGGTGCTGTCGGGCAACGTGCTGCCCGGGCAGGAGAACCTGGGCGCCGCCCTTGCCCTGGATATGATCATTATCGTGCTGCCGCTGACGATCATCTATCAGCTGCTGCAGCGGCGGACATCGAAGTGGTTGGCATGATCATTGTGGGTCGCCGATGAGCGCGGCGGGTTTTGAAGCGGTCACCGATCTCGCGCCCGCCGCTGCCGTCGGCGAACAGCCGCCCGGCCCGCGTCGTCACCGCAAGTCCGGCGCCCTGTCGCGCCGGGTCATCCTGACCATCTGCGCAATCTACTTCATCGGACCGCTGCTCGCGGCGATCAGCTTCACCGTCCAGGATTCGCACGGCGGCATCAGCTTCTCCGCCTACGGGCAGATTTTCGCCACCCCGGGGACCGGCCAGGTCACCCTGGCGCAGGCCCTGATCTACTCGCTCGAGCTGAGCGTGATCACCATCGTGATCACGCTCGGGCTGATGTTGCCGACCCAGCTGCTGCTGCGCCTGCGTCTGCCCAGATGGCGCGGGCTGGTGGAGGTCATCACGCTGCTGCCGCTGGTGTTCCCCCCGGTCGTCCTCGTTGTCGGCGTCGCGGACGTGTACACCTGGGCCGCACCGCCGTCCAGCGCGAAGGCCGGGCAGGGCGAGAACGCGATCTTCCAGATCCTGCGGTTCGTCCGCGAGGACAGCCACCCGTTGCTGCTGGCGCTGCTATACGTGATCCTGGCGATGCCGTTCGTCTACCGATCGCTGGACGCCGGGATCCGCTCGATCGACACGCTGACCTTGGTGGAGGCGTCTCGAAATCTCGGGGCGAGCTGGCCCACTGTGCTGGTGCGGGTGCTCGTGCCGTGCCTGCGCACCGCGATCGTCAATGCGGCGTTCCTCTGCTTCGCGCTCGTCATGGGCGAGTTCACCATTTCCTCGATCCTGCTCTACACCAAGCCGTTCCCGGTCTGGCTGGCCGACCTGCCGACCGACTCCGGCCAGGTGCAGGCGGCCGTCTCGGTGTTCAGCCTGCTGTTCGTCGAGCTCCTCCTGCTGCTCCTCGGTGCCCTCAACTGGCGCGGCGCGGCCAAGCAGAAAGGCTGAGACGTTGACGACCGACATCGCTGCCCCGCCCCGTACCGGGACGACCGTCGAGTACCGCGAGGTCCGCCGCGTGTTCGGTTCGATGTCTGCCCTGGACGGGCTCGATCTGCGGATCGAGCCGGGCGAGCTGCTCGCGCTGCTCGGGCCGTCCGGGTGCGGCAAGACCACGGCGCTGCGCCTGCTCGCGGGCTTTGATCAGCCGACTTCAGGCAGCATCTTCGTCGACGGCAAGGACATCTCGCGCACCCCGGCGAACAAGCGCGACATGGGGATGGTCTTCCAGTCCTACAGCCTGTTCCCGACGATGAACGCGGTCGACAACGTGGCGTTCGGCTTGCGGATGCGCGGACAGTCCGGGGGTGCTCGACGCGGGCGGGCCGGCGAGCTGCTGGAGCTGGTCGGGCTCGATGAGCACGCCAAGAAATACCCGCACCAGCTCTCCGGCGGGCAGCAGCAGCGCGTCGCGCTCGCGCGGGCGCTGGCGATCCGGCCCCGGGTGCTCCTGCTGGACGAACCGCTCTCCGCACTCGACGCCAAGGTGCGCGAACAACTGCGGGACGAGATTCGCCGCATCCAGTTCGAGCTTGGGGTCACCACTGTCTTCGTCACCCACGACCAGGAGGAAGCGCTGTCGATCGCCGACCGCGTTGGCGTGCTGCGCGCCGGAAAGCTCGAACAGTGTGACGCGCCCGCCACGCTCTACGACCGGCCAGCCACCCCGTTCGTGGCCGAATTCGTCGGGGCGATGAATCGCCTGCCCGGCAGCACTGAGGCCGACGGGACGGTGCGAATCGGCGCGCAGGTGCTCGCCGCCGACGGCGAGTTGCCGGCGCCCGGCCAGCAGGTCACCGTCCTGGTTCGCCCGGAGGCGGTCGTCGTCAGCGCCGACGAGGCGGGCGACAGCGTGGTCGTGGTGGCCACATTTCGGGGATCGAGTACGCGGCTGCGGCTGCTGCGCGGGGACGGCAGCGAAATACTTGCCGACGTCCCGTCCCACCGCAGCCAGGACCTCTCCGTCGGCCGCCGCGTGGCCGTCTCGCTGCTCGACCGGCCGGTCCTGCTCGCCTCGAAATAGGATTGCCCTTGCCGCGAACGATCCGGTCGGCCGGCTTCAGAAATTGGCGCCGGTGCGCCAGGCCATCTCCTGCAGGACCATCGAATTGCCGTCGGGGTCGGTGAAGGACGCGTACTTGACGCCCCCGCCAACATCGTCGATTTCGGCGACGGCGACGCCTCGCGTGATGAGTTCGGCGCGCGCGTGTTCGATGTCGTCGACCACGAGGTGCAGACCGCGGATCGTGCCGGGTGTCATGTCGGCGAGTTGCTCCAGTCCGGTGCCTATGACGATGGAGCAGGCTGAGCCCGGCGGTGTCAGTTGGACGATGCGCATGCCTTCGGTGGGTTGGACATCGACGTCCTCGATGAATCCGATCTTGTCGAGGTAGAACTGTTTGGCTCGGTCGACGTCGCTGACGGGCACCGGGACGAGTTCGAGTTTCATGTCCATGATTGTTTTCCTTTCTGGTTGTCGCTGGGCGAGAGATAGGCCCGCACACGTGATGATCAGGATTCGGGCGCAGCAGCTGCGGCGACGGACAGCAGCTGGGCGACGGTGAAGACACGCTCGTCGTCGCGCAGGTGACACCAGGCGAACAGGCTGCCGCCGCTCAGCCAGGCATCGCTGATCGTCCGGCGGCTTCGGGTACCACTGTTGGCCTGGTAGCGGATCAGCACGCTCTCGCCGGTGTCGACCGCGTGGGCGAGCTGGCTGATCTCGTCGGCGCTGAGCCGTCGATTCAGCGCAGCGAGCTTCGCTTCGATACCCGACCGCTGCGGCGGTGGCCCCGTGCCCGGGTCGAGCAACGCAGCAGCGAGCGCATGGGCGGAGACCGGTTGCGGCTGTGCGGCGGGTACCGGGTCGAGCCGGGGTAGCCCGTCGGCCGGGTGGGGGCGGACGGCTGGGCGGTCCGGCGCAGGACGCTCATCGTCCTCCGGCATCGGGAAGTAGCCGGCCTTGCGGAGCGCCTGCAGGGTGGCGTCCGGCGGCGCCTGGCTGCCCAGGACGGACGGTGCAAGCACGCGTAGGCCCAGCTTGGCCAGCTTGCGGTCCGCGGCGACCTCGGCCAGCAGGGCGGTGTCCGCGCTGCGAATCATGGTTTCCGCGGTGGCCAGGCGCAGTACGCCGTGCCGCCGGGCGACGTCGTTGATCAGATAGCGCAGCGGTTGCGGTAACCGGGCGCTGGCGATCGAGCTGAGCTCGGACGTCAAGGTGCTCGCGTCCGTCCCGTCGTCCAATGCTCGGCGGATGCTCGCCGGGCTGAACCGCCAGGTGATAGCGGCGCCGCGGCTCTCGCGGTCGGCCGCCGCGTCCAGCAGGGTGCTGACCCACGCGGACGGTGAGCCGGCCACCAGCACGGTCAGATCCGAGCCGAAGATCGCGACTTCGGCGCTGCCTGGCAGCGTCGCCACGCAGCCGGATTCCAACGCAGCGCGCTCGCCCGCCAGCAACGCCCGCCCGAGGTCGGTCAGTGCACCTTGCGCGATGACACCGAGCAGGTCGGCCTCGCGCCAGACCGTCGCCAGCGGCTCGGCCGCGTCCTGGGCGAGTAACTCGACGATCGGCCGATCCCAGAGGGCGGCCTCGGCGATCGAGCTCCGGTCCGTCGCCGTGCCCTCGGCAATCGCGGCAAGAGCGCCGAGCAGCGCGCCGCGTGCGGCACGCCCACCCGCATGCGACGCGTGCCGCGCCAACGCCCGGATCGCCTTGCCGTCGCCGTCCACGCTCTGGGTCGGCGTGAGCGGAAACTGCCACCAAGCCGAGAGCAGCCCTGCATAGCGCGGTCCCGGGTCGGCGGCCCGCCAGCGCTCGAAAGTGTCGCTGACCTGCAGGGCTGGACCGGTGTCATCGAGCAGTCCGCCCGCGGCGCCGAGTTCGAGCACCAGCCGGACGGTCACCTCGTCCGCCGCGGCGGCCTTGGCCAGCCGCCCTAGCTCGCGGACGGGCAGCCCACCGGACTTGGCCAGCGGCACCGGTGTGCGGGCGAGCGTGTCGAGGACCGCGGTTGCCTGCTGCGCCAGCTCCATTGCTGCCGCCGACGCGGCCGACCGCACGGTGTCGGGG
>JALZAI010000185.1 GCA_030948475.1 Actinomycetota bacterium | reverse complement strand
ACGTCGAGGTCGTTCGTGGGCTCGTCGAGCAACAGCAGGTTGCCGCCTTCTTTCAGCGTCAGCGCAAGATTCAGCCGGTTGCGCTCTCCGCCGGAGAGCACGCCCGCAGGCTTCTGCTGATCCGGGCCCTTGAACCCGAATGCCGACACGTACGCGCGTGAGGGCATCTCCACGTTGCCGACGTTGATGTAGTCGAGGCCGTCGGACACCACCTCGAACAGGCTCTTGGTGGGATCGATGCCACCACGATTCTGATCGACGTAGCTGATCCGCACGGTCTCACCGATGCGCAATTCGCCGGCGTCGGGTTTCTCCTCGCCGATGATCATGCGGAACAGCGTCGTCTTGCCGACCCCGTTCGGGCCGATCACACCGACGATGCCGCCCCGGGGCAGGGTGAAGGACAGGTCCTTCATCAGCGGCTCGCCGTCGAAGCCCTTGTCCAGGTGGCTGGCCTCGACAACGACACTGCCCAGGCGCGGACCCGGCGGGATCTGGATCTCGTCGAAGTCGAGTTTGCGAGTGCGTTCGGCCTCGGATGCCATCTCCTCGTAGCGCTGCAGCCGAGCCTTGCTCTTGGCCTGGCGGCCCTTCGCGTTCTGGCGCACCCAGTCCAGCTCGTCGCGCAGCCGTTTCTGCAGCTTGACGTCCTTCCGACCCTGGACCAACAGCCGCTCGGCCTTTTTCTCGAGGTATGTCGAGTAGTTGCCCTCGTACGGGTAGGCGCGGCCGCGATCGAGTTCGAGGATCCATTCGGCCACATTGTCGAGGAAGTACCGGTCGTGGGTGACGGCGAGAATGGTGCCGGGGTAGCGGGCCAGATGCTGCTCGAGCCACTGAACGCTCTCGGCGTCGAGGTGGTTGGTCGGCTCGTCCAGCAGCAGCAGGTCGGGCTGTTCCAGAAGCAGCTGGCACAGTGCGACCCGGCGGCGCTCGCCACCGGACAAATGAGTAACCGGCTCGTCGCCAGGTGGGCAGCGCAGCGCGTCCATCGCCTGCTCGATGCGGCTGTCCAGCTCCCAGCCTTCGGCATGCTCGATCGTGTCCATCAGCTCGCCCTGCTCGGCCAGCAGTGCGTCGAAGTCGGCGTCCGGCTCCCCCATCGCGGCCGACACCTCCTCGAAGCGGGCCAGGGTCGCCCGGAGCTCAGCCACGGCCGCCTCGACGTTCTCGCGCACCGTCTTGCTCTCATCCAGCGTCGGCTCCTGCTTCAGCAGACCCACGCTGGCCCCCGCGGCCAGCATCGCGTCCCCGTTCGAAGCCTGATCCAGACCCGCCATGATCCTCAGCACGCTGGACTTGCCCGCGCCGTTCGGACCGACGACGCCGATCTTCGCCCCGGGCAGAAACGACAGGGTGACGTCGTCCAGAATCGCCTTATCGCCGTGCGCCTTGCGCACCTTGTACATCGTGTAGATGAACTGAGCCACTATCCGTCCTCGCTGAGACCTCGTCGGGCCGGCAGGAGCGCGGCCCGCCGTCCATTGTCCCAGCCCATCGCGCCACCCTGGTCCACTCGTCGCGGACCAGGGTGACTCATGCGGCCGCGGCTCATCCAGCGGCGACTAGTTCGCGGATCTCTCCGGTCTCTACGTCGATCTCGGTGACCGGCTCGTCCTCGGCGAGGTCTAGGTAGCCGTCGCTCTCGTCGCGCGGAATTCCGTCGGAGTCGAGATCGACCTGAGCGACCAGCGCCGGCCGCATCACCTTCTCGAAGGCCGCGACCCCGCGGGTGAGGTCATGCCCGAGTGCCGCGGCTTCGAGTTCGTAGGCGGTGCGCAACGTCTCGTCGCGCTCGTACTCGCGCTGGTAGTAGCGGCCGCTGACGATGACCGGCTGACCCTTGCGCAACGATTGTGCGGCGTTCTCGGCCATCGCGCGCCAGCAGGTCACCGTGACGAAGAGTGTTTCGCCGTCGACCCATGTCGCGTGCTCGCGGTCGTAGCGCCGCGGCGTCGACGCGACGCGGAAGTTGGCGACGAAATGCCCGCTCCTGGTCTTGCGCAGCTTCGGCGTATCGACCACATTGCCGACGACCGTCATCTGGGTGTCGTTCATGTCGGTTCCTCTCTGAGTCCGGTCTCTCCGGTCCGCCCCGGTGGCGGTGCAGACAGCAGACCGCGGACTGGGGTCACCGCGCAGGCGGTGATGCCGTTCTGTGGACAGCGTCGCCGATTGGGGACGGCATAGCCGCGAATGTCAGACCGTCGTGCTAGCGCGCGACTGTGAGCCCGATATACACGGCGACCAGCTCGCCGCGCGGGTACTCTTCGGGCCGACAAGGCCCCCGTAGCTCAGCGGACAGAGCACCCGCCTTCTAAGCGGTCGGTCGCAGGTTCGATCCCTGCCGGGGGCACGTGGCCACCTGGGACGACGTACGCGAGCGAGCGATGGCGCTGCCGGAGACCGACGAGCAGACCTCGCGGGGCAGCGCCACCTGGCGCGTGCGGGGCAAGGGCTTCGTCTGGGAGCGTCCGCTGCGCAGGCCCGATCTCGAGGCACTCGGCACGAACGCGCCGGACGGGCCGATCCTCGGCGCTCGGGTCGCCGATGTCGGCGTGAAGGAAGCGCTCATCGCCAACGATCCGGCGGTCTTCTTCACCACGCCGCACTTCGACGGCTACCCGGCAGTGCTGATCCGGCTCGACGAGATAGCGCCTGACGAACTGAGCGAGGTCGTCGTCGAGGCGTGGCTCACCCGAGCACCCAAACGCGTTGCGCAGGCCTTCCTGGACACGAGGAGCTAGCGCTGGGTCCGCGGCATCGACGAAGCAGGCGATTTCAGGCACCAGCCAGCACGCGGAACACGGGACATCCCGGCGCCACTGCGGCAATCTTGGCGTCGGACGCGTTCGCGTCCAGACCCTCGAAGAACTGGCCGACCTCCCACTTCCAGCGGCGCAGGTACTCGCGAAGCACGACCGGCTTCGCGTCGTCGACAAGTTCCTCGGCGCGGAACACCTCCGTCCGTCGTCCGACCCGCAGCTCCCCCTTACCGGCCGAGCGCAGATTGAGTACCCACTGCGTCAGGCCGCGCGGCGCGACCAGATAACTATCCCCGTCCACGGTTAGAAGATTCACGGGTGTCGAACGCCACTCGCCGCTCTTGCGGCCGCGCACCCGTAACTCGCGCGAGCCGTAAACGCTAATACCCATGCGGGTGAGCCCGCGGACGCTGCGGTTGAACACATTGCGAGTGAACCAGCCCGGTGCCAGGTATCGGTGCTGATCGGTCATCGACATCTCCTTTGGTAATGACGAGAGCACTGCTCTCTGTTTGGTGAGCTTGCCATGACGGCTCGAACGAAGCAAGAGCGCTGCTCTCGAATTAGAGGTGATCAACGATGTGCGCTGTGGCCATGGGGCGCGAAATGAGCGTTTGTCCAGGGCGACGCGGCAGGCAGGAGAGCGGTCGCCGTAGCCACACCGGCAAACAACGCGAGCGCGATGAGCCCGAAGCGGATCTGGCGGCCCCGCGCATCACGGGTGCCGGCGGGCGAGCGGAACTCGCGCCAGGTCGTTACGCTGGCCGTCCGGATGTGCCCGAGTACGTGGACGCACATCACGATGACCCAGGCGATGAAGCTGCCCTGATGGGCGGTCAGGAGCGCGCTGTCTTCGTTGGGCCGGACGGCGAGCAGGGCGACTCCGGTGCCGAGCACAGCCAGGCTCGTCAGCACGACCAGCGGTCCGAGGACTCGAAGCAGCCAGTGCGGTGGGCCGTTTTCGCGGTACGAACGGGCTCCCTGGTAGTACCGCGCGAATCGGTACAGCGTGCTCGCGGTCTTCAAGCACACCGGACCGATGAGCAGGACGCCGAGGAAGATATGCAGCGTGAGCATGGCTCGCACGCTGAGGATGGTGACCCCCTCGATAGCCAGCAGCACGAGCAGCACGATGCCGTTGGCGGACGTCAGGCGGGAGTTGCCCTCGACGCCTGGATCATCGGTCACTCCTCCAGTGTTGATCATTTCGCGCCTGGTGACGGATTTCGCCTGGCAGACGCGATATGATCAGCGAGCGGGGAGGCGATCGGAACACCGGGTCGATACGCGAGGTGGACGTGGGAAGGAGCGTCCAGTATCGCGAGGTCGGCGCGCGCGCCCACCCGCACGATCCCGATGTCCTCGCGCCGCAGGGCAGCGGCACCGCCGGCGGTCGCCGACCACAACGCCTCGGCGGCCGTCATACCCATCTCGCGCACCGCCAGGGCGATCACGAACGGCATGGACGAGCTGTAGCAGGTGCCCGGATTGCAGTCCGTTGCCAGTGCCACGGTAACGCCCGCATCTAGGAGGCGCCGCGCGTCCGGGTACGGGGAACGCGTGCAGAACTCCACACCGGGGAGCAGCGTGGCGACCGTGCTGCCGCCGGCCAGCGCGTCCACGTCGGCGTCATCGAGGTGGGTGCAGTGGTCCACGCTCGCCGCCCCCATCTCGACCCCGAGCCGGACGCCCGGACCGGGCGCGAGCTGGTTGGCGTGCACCCGCAGCCCGAGCCCCGCGTCGGCGCCCGCGCGCAGCACCGTCGCCGCCTCGTCGCCGTCGAACGCGTGCGAACTCGCCGGCTCGCAGAACACGTCGATCCACCGCGCCAACGGTGCGCACGCGATCAGCATCTCGCCGGCCACCACGCGCACGTACTCCTGGCGCGCCAAGCCGTCCGGGACGACGTGCGCGCCAAGAAACGTGGTCTCTTCGGTCACCTCTCCCGCGAGCCGCAGCGCCCGCACCTCGTCCTCGACTGTAAGCCCGTAGCCGCTCTTGATCTCGACCGTCGTCGTCCCCTGCGCTACCATCTCGTCCACCCGTGCGCGCAGCAGCGCCCGCAACTGCTCGTCCGACGCGGCCCGGGTCGCCGTCACGGTGGATGCGATCCCGCCGCCGTCGTAACGCGTGCCTGCCATCCGCGCCACGTACTCTGCACCGCGGTCACCGGCGAACACCAGATGGGCGTGCGAGTCGACGAATCCGGGGATGACCGCCCGTCCACCGAGGACGCGACGCTGATCGGACGCCGGTGCACCGCGGGCGGAACCCACCCAGGCGATCTTGGCGTCTTCGATCACGATCGCGGCGTCCGTCAACACGCCATGCGCGGGATCGTTGGTCACGAGTTCGGCGATGCCGGTGATCAGGGTCGCGTTCATCGGCGCGTCCAAAGTGGCTCGATCGAAGCACGCAGCGAGGCGCCGACGTCACCGAGTCGGTGCCGTCCGCCGCTGACTATCGTCCGTCCGTCCACGATGACAGTGTCGACGTCTGCGGCGGTCGCGGCCAGCAGCACCTGTCCGGGGTCGATACCGGCGGTGCGCACCGAATCCAGCCGAACCGCCACGAGATCGGCCCGCGCGCCGGCAGCCAACCGACCCGTCTCCGGCCAGCCGATCGAATCGTGGGCGGTAAGCGCGGCGAGCAGTTCGTCGGGACGAAAGTTGCCGCGCCGGCGCGTGGCCAGCCGCTCGTCCATCTCCAGCGCGCGGGCGTCCTCGATCAAATCGACGACGGCGTGCTGGTCGCTGCCGAGCGAGAGCCGTACCCCGGCCGCCGCGAGAGCGGACGACGGGCCGATGCCGTCGGCAAGGTCGCGCTCGGTCGTCGGGCAGAAACACGCCGTACTTCCGGCGCCCCCCAACAGCGAGACATCGCGCGCCGTGAGGTGGGTCGCGTGCACGGCGGTCGTCGCTGCGCCGAGCGCGCCGTGCTGTGCAAGCAATTCCGTCGGCGTGCATCCGTAGAACGCGGCACACGCCTCGTTCTCGGCGGGTTGCTCGGACAGGTGCGCGTGCAGCGGACGTCCGCCCGCGACCCGGACGATCTCCGGGAACGCCGACGCCGGCACTGCACGCACCGAATGCAGAGCCGCACCGATCCGCATACCCGGCGATTCCGTTAGCTGCGCGACGCGGTCGGCCCAGGCGGAGACGTCGGCATCGCCGAATCGGCGCTGCGTTTCGTTCAGCGGCAGGTGTCCGCCGGCGTTCAGGCCACCGCTGAGATAGCAGGTGTCGAGCAGCGTCAGGCGAATTCCGGCCTCAACTGCGGCTGCGCGCAGCGCGTCCCCCATCGCGTTGGGGTCGGCGAACAGTCGGCCGCCGACGTCGTGGTGCAGGTAGTGAAACTCGCCGACGGAGGTCACGCCGGCCAGCGCCATCTCCGCGTACACCGCGCGAGCGAGCGCGCGGTATTTGGACGGGTCGAGCTGCGACGCGACCGTGTACATCCGCTCGCGCCACGTCCAGAACGTGCCGCCCCGGTCGTGTGTACGCCCGCGCAAGGCGCGGTGGAAGGCGTGGCTGTGGCAGTTCGCGAATCCGGGCAGCACGATGCCGGGCAGCCACGTAGCACCCGACGGATCGCCGCCTGGCGCCACCGACCAGAACACCTCCCCCTCGGTCACCAGCAGCACGTCCTGGGCAAGTCCGCCGGGCAGCCAGGCGTACGGCGCGAACCACCTCATCCGGCGAGTTCCGCGACAACTTCGGTGAGTGCGGCGACTCCGGCGAGGCAGTCCGCAGGTTCGGCGAACTCAGCAGGCGAGTGCGAGACTCCGGTAGGGTTGCGGACGAACAGCATCGCGGACGGAATGCCTGCCGCAGCGAGGATCCCGGCGTCATGCCCGGCACCGGTTGGCAGTACGGGCGCGTCGTCAACCAGCGCGGCGAGGCGCGCGGTGAGCCCGGC
>JALZAI010000175.1 GCA_030948475.1 Actinomycetota bacterium | reverse complement strand
GCGTCGAGTCGGCGCCGTGGCCGGGGTAGAACCACGTCTCGTCCGGCAGCACGTCGAACACGCGGGCCTCGAGATCGTTCATGAGCGAGGCGAAGTCCTCAGGAGATATTGTCCGGCCAGGACCGCCGGGGAACAGCGAGTCGCCGGTGAACAGGTGCGGCACGCCCTCCGGATCGCGATACAGGACGGCGATCGATCCGGGGGTGTGTCCGCGCAGGCCGATGATCTCCAGGGTGAGCTCGCCGACGGTGATGGTGTCGCCGTGGCGTAGCCGCTCGTCCACCGCGACCGGCAACTCGTCGGCGTCCTCGTCGCCGGCATAGACCGCGGCCTCGGCGTCGCTGACCGCCGCAGGGAGCGCCTGCCAGTGGTCGGCATGCCGATGCGTGGTCAGGATCGCCGACACGGCCGGGCCATCCAGGCGCACCAGCTCGCGCAGCCGGTCGGCCTCGTTGGCCGCGTCGACGAGCAGGCCCTCGCCGCTCTGAGTGCACCGCAGCAGGTAGGCGTTGTTGTTCATCGGCCCGACCGCCAGCTTGGCGATCGTCAGTGCTGGTAGCCGGCGCAGGTCCCACGGGCCGCCGACCTCGACCGCACCGGTGTATGTGTCGCTCATGGTGGCCCAACCTAATCGAAGATCGGCTCGAACTCCTCGGTCGGTGGCCCGGACGACAGATCCACCCGGGTGTCGGGCAGTTCGCGCAGCACGGTCGCCACGTAGGAGGCGACGGCGGCCGCGCGTCCGACATCGCGCCCCCGCTCCTCGGACAGCAGCCAGCGGTGCTCGTTGATCTCGTGGAACAGTTCCGCGTCGGGCAGCTTCATCCGCAGCTGGGGCGGGACGAGGCCGATCGTGCCGTAGAACTTCTCGTCCAGCCAGCGCCGCGCCGCCGTGTCGTCCCACACCGGTGCACCGAGCCCCGACTCCCACTTCGCCTTGAACCGCGCCATATCCCCGAGCAGCGCGCGGGCCTGGTTCTCCTGCACGCGCAGTCCGGTCAGCTCGAACAGGCGCCGCTGATGGTGCCCGGCCTCAACGACATGCGTGTCGAACTCGAGCCGCAGACCTTCCGGTTCGGTCCGGATTGTCATCTCGGATACGTCGAAGCCCAGGTCGTTGAGCTTGCGCACCCGCGCGTTGATCTTGTAGTTCTCGCCGCGGGGCACGATCACGTCTCGCGTCAGCTCGTCCCACAGACTCCCGTAACACGATTCGACCGACCTGGCGAGCTCCGCGACGTCCAGCTCTTCGTCGAGCAGTCCAGCCGCTTGCAGGTCCATCATCTCGCCGGCGATGTTCAACGTCGCGATCTCGATATCGTAGCGGCGCTGGCCGTCCGAGAGCCGGTCGTGCAGCTCGCCGGTCTCGGCGTCGACCAAGTAGGCTGCGAGCGCGCCGGCGTCGCGGCGGAACAGGGTGTTCGAGAGCGAGCAGTCCCCCCAGTAGAAGCCGGCGAGGTGCAGGCGGACGAACAACTCGGCGAGCGAGTCGAGCAACCGGTTGCGCAGCTGCGGCACGCCGCGCCCGGTGAACAGGGACCGGTAGGGCTGGGAGAACTGCAGATGGCGCGTGACGAGCAACGCGCCGAGGTGCTCGCCGTCGTGGTTCTGCCGCTCGATCACCGTGCCGTAGGCCTCGACGACCGGGACGGAGTGCTCGGCGAGCGCGCGCAGCAGGCCGTGCTCACGCAACACGTAGCGCTCGGTGGCCTCCTTGATCGCGAAGACCTCCCCGGCAAGATCGACGAAGCGCACGATGTGCCGCGAGATGCCGCGCGGCACATGGACGATACGGTCGTCGTCCCACTCGGCAAGGGGCACGTCGAAGGGCAGCGTCAGCACGTCCGTGTTCGTGCCGAGCGTGGTGACCCGAAAGCTTCCCATTGACTGCGAGAATACGAGGGCTAGGCGAGATCGAGACCGAGGAGTGCGTTCTCGACGACCTCGGTGAGCGCAGGATGGATCCAATATTGGCCGCGCGCCATCTCGTGCGCTCCGACACCGAAGCTCATCGCCTGGATGATCGGCTGGATGAGGGTCGCCGCCTGCTCGCCCAATAGGTGTGCGCCGAGCAGCCGGCCGGTGTCGGGGTCGGCCAGCACCTTGCAGAAGCTGGTGGTGTCCTCCATCGCCCAGCCGTACGCGGTCGCGCCATAGCCCTCGGTGTTCGTGACGTAGCGCACGCCATCGCGCCGCGCCTGCTCTTCAGTGAGGCCGACACTGGCGAGTTGTGGGTGGGTGAAGACCGCGAACGGGACGTAGCGGTGGTCGGCCGCGATCAGCTGGTCAGGATGGGCAAGATTGTGCGCGACCACGCGCGCCTCGTGATTCGCGACGTGCTTGAGCTGGTGCTCGGTGCTGACGTCACCGAGCGCCCAGAGGTCCGCGACCGAGGTGCGTTGCTGGACGTCGACGACCACGCGTCCGTCCGGATGCACGTCGACCCGGGCCGCGGGCAGGTTCAGCCGGTCCGAGTTCGGTCGCCGTCCGGTTGCGACGAGGAGCAGATCGGCCTCGACCTGCGATCCGTCATCGAACTCGATGCGAATCTCGCCGTCCTTCTCGTGTAGCGCGTGCGGCAGCCGGCCGAGGTGCAGATCCCACCGGCCGGCGACCTGCTCGGTGAACGCTCCCGAGACGTCCGTGTCGAGCTTGCGCAAGAGGCGATCGGAGCGGGCGATGACGCTGGTGCGCGCTCCAAATGCCGAAAACACGTGTGCGAATTCGCACGCAATGTAGCCGCTTCCAAGAATGGCGATGCGCTCGGGCAGCTCGTCGATGCGCATGACCGTGTCGGACGTGTGGAACGGCACTTCGGACTCGGCGACCAGCTCCGGGATCTCGGCGCGCGATCCGGTCGCGATCACGATGCGGTCGGCGGTGATCGTCTCCCCAGTCGAGAGCGCTAACTCGTGCGGCCCGGTGAACGTCGCGTGCGCCTCGTACAACGTGGTGTTCTTTCCCTCGCGCCGGTAGATGCGTCCACCCGCGGAGATCGGGTCGATCCGGCCGAAGACGCGGTCGCGGATCTGGCGCCAGTGCACTGCGTCGAGGCGCAGGTCGACGCCGAGACGTGCCGCGTGCTGCGGCGACCCGGCCAGGTCGGCCGGGTAGACGTACATCTTCGTCGGGATGCAGCCGACGTTGAGGCACGTCCCGCCGAACGTGGACTCCTCGATGACCGCAATCCGCCAGTGGTCGAAGTCCGGGCCGACCAGCGAGTTCCCGGAGCCCGAACCGATGATCGCTAGGTCGAAGTGCGTCACGCCAGCGACGATACGGCGCGCGAACTGCTACCAGCTGCCGACCGCCTCGGCCATGAGATCGCCGAAGAGGTGCTCGAACTCCGCGGTATCCAGCCCGCGGCGCGCGAACCAGGTGCACACGTTGACGCAGTCGCGGTGCAGGAAGTCGGGACCCTGCGGGTTTGCGACCAGGTCGACGACCTGCGGCAGGTCGATCATCACCAGCCGCTCACCGTGCACGAGCAGGTTGTACGGCGAGAGGTCGCCGTGTGCGTAGCCGGCGCGGGCCAGCAGCCGCATGCCCTCGACGAGCTGGTCGTACAGCTCGCCCAATTGCGCCGGGGCGGGCCGGGTCTGCGCCAGGCGCGGTGCGGCGGTCCCGTCGTCGTCGCCGATGAACTCGAGTATCAGCTCGGTCCCGTAGAGCTGGACGGGGTAGGGGACGGGCGCGCCCGCCTGCCAGAGCGCGGACAGCGCCGCGAACTCGGCGACCGCCCACTGGCCGGCGAGCAGGTCGCGTCCGAAGTCGGTGCGCCGGGCCATCGCACGGGTTTCCCGGCTCCTACGGACGCGCCGGCCGTCGGTGTAACCGGCGTCGCGGTGAAACATCCGGTGCTCGGCGCTACGGTAGCGCTTCGCTGCAAGCAGCGACTGCGGCCCGTCCGGCAGGCCGCGCCGGATCAGGTGGACGTCGGCCTCCTTACCGGACTTGAGGACGCCGAGCTCGTCGTCGAGCGCGGACAGCTCGGTGACGACCCAGTTCGGGTACGGCTCCGGGCCGTGGGTCGCGACGTCCCAGCTGGAGTAGGTCGGTTCTTCGAAGCATTGCGGGTGGGTGAAATCGAGCGGCATTGCGGAACTCTTCTCGGCAGGTCGCGCTAGCCGCCGAGTGTCGGCGTCAGCGCGGAAGCGGGCGGGCGGACGGGAGGCACACCCGGGCAACGGTCGTGGACATCCGGGCACCTCCTCCTGCTCATCCGCAGCCGTCGATCGGCGCGAGATGCGTTCAGCGTGGGCCACCCGCGCCGTCGCGCGCAATCGAATTTCCGCGAGTGGCGACTTTCGGATCGAGTGGCGAGCTGTAACCCGCCACTCGGCGCGGAAGTCGCCACTCGCGGTGACGGGGACGGCAGGTACCGGCCGCAGCTAGGGTTTCAACGTGCTCCGACTGTCCAAGCTGTTCCTGCGGACCCTGCGCGACGATCCCGCCGACGCCGAGGTGCCCAGCCACCGGCTGCTCGTGCGCGCCGGCTACGTCCGACGGGTCGCCCCGGGCATCTACTCCTGGCTGCCGCTCGGGATAGCGGTGCTGGGCAACGTCGAGCGAGTGGTGCGCGAAGAGATGGACCGCATCGGTTCGCAGGAGGTGCACTTCCCGGCGCTCATCCGGCGCGAGATCTTCGAGGCCAGCGGCCGGTGGGCCGACTACCGCGACCTCCTGTTCAGGCTGCACGACCGCAAGGGCGTCGACTACCTGCTCGGCCCGACCCACGAGGAGCTGTTCACGCTGCTGGTGAAGGGTGAGTACTCGTCCTACAAGGACTATCCCCTGGCGCTGTACCAGATCCAGACCAAGTACCGCGACGAGGCGCGCCCGCGGGCCGGCATCCTGCGCGCCCGCGAGTTCGTCATGAAGGACTCGTACTCGTTCGACCTGTCCGACGCGGGGTTGGACGTTTCGTACAAGGCGCACCGCGACGCGTACGAGCGGATCTTCACCCGGCTCGGCTTCGACTACCGGATCGTGTTCGCGGTGTCCGGCGCGATGGGTGGCTCCGCGTCTGAGGAGTTCCTCGCCCCCGCCCCGTCCGGCGAGGACACCTTCGTCCAGTGCACCAATTGCGACTACGCGGCCAATGCCGAGGCGGTCGAGATCGCCGCACCCGAGCCGCGCGACCCGGACGAGCACCCGGCGCAGCTGGTGCTGGACACGCCGGACACGCCGACCATCGACACGCTCGTGCAACGGATGGTCGAGCTCGGCTACGGCACCACCGCCGCGGACACGTTGAAGAACGTCGTGCTGCGCACGCGCGCGCCGGGTGAGGACGACTGGAAGCTGCTCGTCGTCGGAGTCCCAGGTGACCGCGACGTCGACCTCAAACGGATCGGCGGTCAGCTCGAGCCGGTCGAGGTCGAGCAGGCCGGACCCGAGGACCTCGCCAGGGTGCCGCGCCTGGTCAAGGGCTACATCGGCCCGCAGCGGCTGACCGAGCTGAAGGTGCGCTATCTGGTGGATCCGCTCGTGGTCGAGGGGAGCGCGTGGGTCACCGGTGCGAACGAGCCAGGCAGGCACGCAGCGTACGTCGTGCGCGGACGCGACTTCGAGCCGGACGGTGAACTCGGCGCGGTCGAGATTCGCGACGGTGACCGGTGCTCGCGGTGCGGTTCGCCGCTCGAAATCGCGCGCGGCATCGAGGTAGGCCACGTCTTCCAGCTCGGCCGCAAGTTCGCGAACGTGTTCGGCCTCACCGCGCTGGGCGCCGACGGCAAGCCGGTGACGGTGACGATGGGTTCGTACGGCATCGGCATAACCCGGGCCGTCGCGGCGCTGGCCGAGCAGAGCTACGACGACAAGGGACTGTGCTGGCCGCGCGGCATCGGTCCGGCCGACGTCCACATCGTCGCCACCGGCAAGGACGATGCGATCTTCGGCGAGGCGGAGCGCGTTGCGTCCGAACTCGACGGCGTCGGCGTGCGGGTCATGTACGACGACCGGCGCGGTGTCTCGCCGGGAGTCAAATTCAAGGACGCGGAGCTGATCGGCGTCCCCACCATCGTGATCGTCGGGAAGGGGCTCGCGCAGGGGACCGTCGAGCTTCGCGAGCGCCGCACCGACGAGCGACGCGAGGTCCCGGTCGCGGACGCAGTGGCGGCGATCGAATCGGCGGTGCGGGCGTGAAGACTGCGCCGTACGGCAGCTGGGCCTCGCCGATCACCGCCGCCGACTTCGCGGCCGGCACCCATCCGGTCGGCGGCGGGCGGTTCGTCGGCGACGAGGTGTGGTGGACCGAGCTGCGTCCCGCCGAGAACGGCCGCGAGTCCGTGCGACGCCTCGACCTCGACGGCGCGCCTGAGGACGTCCTGCCAGCACCATGGAACGCGCGCACCCGCGTGCACGAATACGGCGGGGGCGCCTGGACCGCGACCCCCGAAGGGGTGCTCGTCTTCGCCGAGTTCGCCGACCAGCGGCTCTACCGCCTCGTGCCCGGCTCCCAGCCGTCCCCCCTGACGCCCGAACCGCCGGGCCCCGCGGCCTGGCGCTACGGCGAGCTGTCGATCTCGCGCGACAGCACCGAGGTGTGGTGCGTGCGCGAACAGCATTGCGCCGGAGCCATCGAGCGGGATATCGCGGCCGTCCCGCTCGACGGCTCGGCAACCGCGGACCCGTCCGCGATCCGATCGATCGCGGGCGGTTCGCACTTCCTCGCGGCTCCGCGGCTCTCGCCGGACGGGCGGCAGCTGGCCTGGCTGGCCTGGGAGCACCCGCAGATGCCATGGGACGGCACCGAGCTGCGGGTGGGGGAACTCGACGCGAATGGCAGCTGCCCGTCGTGGCGCACCGTCCTCGGCTCGACCACGGAGTCGGTACTGCAGCCGGAGTGGGCCGACGACCGGTCGCTGTTCGCGATCAGCGACCGCAGCGGCTTCTGGAACCTGTATCGGCTATCGGTCGTTGATGGCGGCGAACCGGTGGCGCTGTGCCCGTCCGATGCCGACTTCGGCGGACCGCTCTGGCAGCTCGGCGGACGCTGGTACGCCTGCCTCGACGCGACCCGGCTGCTCACCGTCCGCACGTTCGGCACCGACACACTCGCCGTGCTCGACACGTCGACGGGAAAGCTGAGCGATGTCGACGTCGGCGGGCACACCACCGTCCAGCTGGGAGCTATCTCCGGACGGGAGGTGCTGCTGACCACGGGCGCGGCGCAGGTGGTCAACGGAGTGCGCCGCCTCGATCTCGACACCGGTGACCTGCGCGACGTGCGGCCGGCGAGCGAGGTGCTGCCCGAATCCGGGTACCTGCCGGAGGCGCGCGTGATGAGCTTCGCCGGGCCGGGCGGCCGCGATGTGCACGCCGTCGTCTACCCGCCGCGCAACGTCGACTTCGCGGCGCCCGAGGGCGAGCTGCCGCCATACGTCGCGTTCGTCCACGGCGGCCCCACCGGGCGCGTCGCGCCGGCGTTATCCGTGCTCACCGCCTACTTCACCAGCCGCGGGATCGGCATCGTCGACGTCAACTACGGCGGTTCGACCGGCTACGGCCGCGCGTACCGGGACCGGCTGCGCGGGCAGTGGGGTGTCGTCGACGTGGAGGACACCGTCGCCGCGGTGCTCGGACTGGCTGACGCGGGACTCGCCGATCCGGCCCGGCTCGCCATCGAGGGTGGCTCGGCCGGCGGTTGGACGGTGCTCAGCGCGCTCACGCGGACCGACACGTTTGCCTGCGGCGTCTCCTACTTCGGGGTGGCCGAGCTGGTTCAGTTCGCCGACGAGACCCACGACTTCGAGTCCCGCTATCTGGACGGGCTGATCGGCCCGCTCCCCGAAGCGAGCGAGCTGTACGACACCCGGGCTCCAGTGAACAACGTCGACGGGCTGTCCTGCCCGGTCCTGCTGCTACAGGGGCTCGACGATCCGATCGTGGCGCCGGCCCAGTCCGAGCGATTCCGGGATGCCTTGGTAGCGAAGGGCATCCCGCACGCGTATCGCCTGTACGAGGGGGAAT
>JALZAI010000173.1 GCA_030948475.1 Actinomycetota bacterium | reverse complement strand
GCGGCCGACGCCCAGGAGGCCCGCGACGTGGCCGCGGCTGTCCGGGAGGCCGGCACGGTTCACCTGGAGGCGTTCCACTACCCGTACCACCCGCTGTTCCGGCGGGTGGTCGAGATCGTGTCCGACGGCGGTGTCGGCGAGGTGCGCCACGTCGAGGCCGTCCTGACGATGACCGCCCCGGCCGAGGACGACCCGCGCTGGTCGCTCGAACTCGCGGGCGGGTCGACGATGGATCTCGGCTGCTACTCGCTGTCGTGCGTCCGACTGCTCGGGGAGTTCGCAGGCGGCGAGCCCACACCGCGCTCCGCCGTCGCGGCCGTCCGGGCCGGTCGCCCCGGCGTCGACGAGCGGTTGAGCGTCGAACTCGACTACCCGTCCGGCGCGACGGCCCGGGCCGCGTCGGACATGGCGCACGACAGCCGCAGCTTCCGGATGCGCGTCGTCGGCTCGCACGGCGAGATCGCCGTGCCCGCGTTCCCCCTGCCGCATGAGGACGACACGCTCGTCTGGACCCGCACCGGTGACGATGCCGCGGTTGAGCACCTCGGCCGGCGCAGCAGTTACACATACCAGCTCGAGACGTTCGCCAACGCCGTCCGCCACGGCGGACCGGTCCTCACGGACGTCGAATTCACGGTGGCGAACATGACCATGATCGACACCGCTTACGAGCTGAGCGGGCTGGAGCCGCGGCGCCCGACGCCGGCGTGAGGCCGTTCAGCCGACGGTGAAGGCCGCCCGGAAGCGGCCCACCGCCTCCTCCGGGTCGTCGCTGGCGAACGCCTCCAGGCCGATCGTGCCGCCGTAGCCCATGGCGGCGAGCGCCGACGCGGTGGCGGGTAGTTCATCTTCGCCTGTGCCGGGCTCGCACCGGCCGGGACGTCGGCGACCTGGACGTCGCGGTCGGTGAGCCGGCGGATCCGGTCGGCTACAGGAAGGTCGCGGAAGTCCATCTCGGCGCAGCCGGCCAGGGTGAATGGCCCGCAGTGACCGCGGGCCGCAGCGGCCTCGGTCACGCGAGGGTGTCGCGGTCGACCAACCGCACGGCGACGGCCTCGCCGGACTCCAACGAGGCCATACCGGCCTCGCACACGACGGTCGCGGCGTAGCCGTCCCAGGCGGTGGGGCCGACGACCTCGCCCCGGCGGGCCGAATCGACCCAGGCCTGCACCTCGACGTCGTAGGCCCGGGCGAACCGGGCACGGAAGTCGCCCGGGACGGCGCCGCCCCAGCTCCCGTCGGACTCGCCCGCGGCGGTCAGGTACAGATCGGCGCCGGGGCGTCCGGCGATGATCGTCCCCCGTTCGCAGACGGCCTCGCAGCGCACCTCGTAGCCGACTTGGTTGCGGACGAAGACCTCGTTCGTCACGATCGCGCCGCCCGCCATCCGGAACAACACGATCTGCGGGTCGGACACCCCGGGCGCCGCTGCGGACGTCGGCGCGGGGCAGTGCACGGTGATCTCGGTGATCTCCTCGTCGAAGAGAAAGCGGGCGACGTCGACCTCGTGCACGAGGCTGTCGCGGACGATCATCTCGGAGCGGAAGGAGTCCGGCACGTCCTTGTTCCGGTGGGTGTTGTGGACGACGAGCAGCCGACCCAGCCGCCCGGAGCCCAGCACCGCCTTCATCCGGGCGTACTCGGGGTCGAAGCGGCGCATGAAGCCGAGCTGCACGAGCGCGCGTCCGGCTTCGCGTTCGGCCCGGACCACGCGCAGGGAGGAGTCCCCGTCCATGGTGAGCGGCTTCTCGCACAGCGTCGGCTTCGCCGCTTCGATGCAGGCGAGTACCTGCTCCTCGTGCACCCAGCCCGGCGAGGCGATCACGACGGCGTCGACGTCGGGGTCGGCGACCAGGGCGAGCGGGTCGGGGACGTCCGGGACGCCGTCGAACCGGTCGGCGAGGGCCGCGGCGCGCGGGGAGTCTGGATCGGACACTGCGACCAAGCGAGCGTTGCTGATCCTCCGAGCCAGTCGCTCGGCGTGGTCGGCGCCCATCAGACCGACTCCGATGATCCCGACGCGCAGGTCGGGTCGGGTCACGCCTGGGTCCGCTGTTCCTTGACGAGCGCCTCGAACTCGCTGGTGCCGAGGTCGGGAGCGGCGATGTGGCCCGGGGCCTGGTGGGCGTCGACCACCGTGCCCGGATCGGCGCCCGTGAGCTCGTGACTGAGTTCAGTCAGCTCGTCGCCGCCGGCCATCTCGTTGGTGAGCTGCTCCAGCGTCAGCTCGTCGCGGTGCGCGTCGAGCGTGACGCGGCCGAGCTTGAGGATGATGAAGTGGTTCCCGACCAGGAAGGCGTGGTGTGGGTTGTGCGTGATGAAAATGACGCCGAGGCCGGCGTCGCGCGCCTTCACGATGTACTTCAGCACGACCCCGGACTGCTTCACCCCGAGCGCGGCGGTGGGCTCGTCGAGGATGATCACCCGGGCGCCGAAGTAGATCGCCCGGGCGATTGCGATGCACTGCCGCTGACCGCCCGACAGGGTGCCGACCGCCCGGTCGAGATCGGGGATGACGATGCCCATCTTCGTCAGCTCCTCGCCGCAGATGCGCCTCATCGCCGCGGTGTCGAGGAACAGGCCCTTGCGCATCTCGTTGGCGAGGAAGAAGTTGCGCCACACCGCCATCAGCGGCGCGAGCGCTAGGTCCTGGTAGACGGTGGCTATGCCGGTGGCCTGGGCGGCTCGCGGGGACGCGAAGCGCGTCTCGCTGCCGTCGACCTTGAGCGATCCCTCGGTGTAGTCGTGCAGGCCCGAAACGATCTTGATCAGGGTCGACTTGCCCGCACCGTTGTCCCCCAGCACGCAGGTCACCTCGCCCTGGCGGACCGTGACGTTGACCCCGCGCAGGGCGTTGACGTTGCCGTACGTTTTGCCCACGTCGGTGAGCTTGAGGACAGGCTGCCCCTCGGCGCTGGAGTCAGCGCCGGCGCCTGCGCCGTCCGCGGACTGGAATTCCACCGTTGTCATCGCGCGTCCGCCTTCTTCTTGACGTACAGGTTCACGAGCGTCGCCAGGATCAGCATGATGCCGAGGAACGTCTTGAACCAGTCCGGGTCCCAGCCGGCGTAGGTGATTCCGAGCTGGGTCATCCCGAAGATGAGGGCACCGACCGAGGCACCGACCACCGAGCCGTAGCCACCGGTGAGCAGGCAGCCACCGATGACGGCGGCGATGATGTAGATGAACTCGTTGCCGACACCGGCCCCGGACTGCACGTTGTTGAAGTTGAAGAGCAGGTGCATCCCGAGCAGCCACGCGCAGAACCCGACGCCCATGAACAGGCCGATCTTCGTGCCGGTGACCGGTACGCCCACCGCGCGGGCCGCTGCCGCGTCCCCACCCGAGGCGAAGATCCAGTTGCCGACGTGGGTACGCAGAAGCAGGCACGCGCCGACGAGCGTGAGCGCGATCCAGTAGATCAGCGGGATCTGGACGTTCACCGAGCCGATGGTGAAGCTCGCGGCGAACACCGCGTGGGCGCTGTCGAAGCCGGCGAGGTTGTTCAGTGAGTTCGACGACACGCCGCCGGTCACGAACTGGGTCAGGGCGAGATTCGCGCCCTGGAGCACGAAGAACGTCCCCAGGGTGACGAGGAAGCTCGGCAGCCCGGTTCGGTGCAGCAACCAGCCGTTGAACGCTCCGATCCCGAGCGAGACGACGAGGGCTAAGAAGATGCCGACCCACACGTTGAGGCTGAAGTACCAGGCCAGGTGCGCGGCCGCCAAGCCTGACGTCGTCACGGCCACACCGGCCGACAGGTCGAACTCGCCACCGATCATCAGCAGCGCGACGGCGACGGCCATGATGCCGATCGTCGACGAGCCGTAGAGGATCGTGCCGATGTTCTGCACGTGCCGGAACGCAGGGGCTACCGCGAAGAACAGGACCCCGACGGCGACGGCGCCGATGAGCGCTCCGACCTCCGGGCGGCTCAGGACGGTGGCCGCCGGGGAGCGCGTCGCGACGCGGTCTTCGGTGGGTGTGGCCGTGACGGTTGTCATCTCAGGTCACCGCGTGCCGTTGGCCGCGAACTTGGCGACCTTGGCGATGTTGGACTTGTCGATGAACGCCGGTCCGGTGGCCACGTTCTGACCGCCTCCCAGGGTGTCGCCGTTGTTGATGTAGAGCCAGATGGAGTCGATGGCCTCGTAGCCCTGCAGGTACGGCTGCTGGTCGATGGCGAAGGCGATCGACCCGTTCTGCACTGCCGCCACCAGCTGCTTGTTGGTGTCGAACGTCCCGATCTTCGCGGAGCTGCCCGCGCCCTTCACGGACTTCACCGCGTCCAGGGCGATTGGCGCGCCCAGGGTGACGACCCAATCGATGCCCTTGTCCTGCGTGAGCTTCGCCTGGATGCCGGTGGTGACGGCGGAGTCATCGGTGCCGTTGACGTACATCGTCGACACCTTGGCGCCCGAGGCGCCGGTCTTGATCCCGTTGCAGCGGTCGACCAGCTGCTGCTGGCCCTGGGTCTGGATGACGCAGAGGATGTTCTTGCCTCCCGCGGCGACGACCTTCTTGCCCGCAGCGGTACCGGCGTCGACCTCGCTCTGACCGAAGTAACCGATCGCGCCGAGCCCGAGGGCGTCCGAACCGCCCGCGTTGAACATCGACACCGGGATGCCGGCCGCGACCGCCTTCTTGATCACGGCGGACAGGGCCGGCGTATTCGGGTCGGTGACGGCGATGCCGTCCACCTTCTTGTCGATGGCGGCCTGGATGAGCTGCGCCTGCTTGGTCGCGTCGGGGTCGTTGGAGTACTGGTAGTTGACGTTGTCCTTCTGCGCAGCCGCCGTCGCGCCCTTGCGGATGATGTCCCAGAAGGTGTCGCCCGGCGCCGCGTGGGTGATCATCGCGATCGTGATCTTCGCGGTGCTGGCCTTGCCTGCGGCGGGCGCCGCCGACTTCGTGCTGTTCTGTTTACCGCCCGTCGACGAGCAGGCGGCGAGCGCGAGAGCAGCAGCCAGCAACGTGGCGACCGCCGCGCGTCTGGTCCGAATCTTGGTACCCATCATCGTGAGGTTGCCTTTCGAACAGCACCGCTCGGTCGAGTCGGTGTCCCGGTGGGGTCATGACGAGGTGAACTCTGCGCTCCCGCGCCAGGTAAAGTAAAGCATTTGTTCTAACATTCGTACCGAAATTTACCCTTCCGTTAGAACGGACGTCTCCACGCGAGCGTCACCACTCCGGATTCCCACCAGCGGACGCTGTGCTGCCAGCACTCGTGCAGGAAGCCGATCTTCACACATGATCTGCCGCGGGCCGGTCGGAATGAATGACGTGATCGCGGAACTGGTTGAACGGGGGTGGTGGACCAGATTGCCACGTACGATCTGGCGCCCCCGGATCCGTTATCAACCAACGCATCTGCTTCCATGGCGGCACGCCAGATACGCCGGCCGGCCACGTGGCTGAACTGATCATGGCGGCGGCTGACGCCGCGATCGACGGCGACGACGTGTTGATAGCCGCGCGTCGACACCAGTACGGCGCCGCCTGTCACCGACCGGCCCCAACAACGGCGCCACCATCCGCCGCGGCACCACCATGCCTCTTGACAAGAGAGCATCCCATCTCAGAATGGTGTCCGACCTGTTCGCAGCGCGGCCCGTGGGGAGGCGGCAGTGGTAGACCCGGGTACGAACGGTATTCGTCGCGTGGTGGTACGGGAGGACGGCATCAGCATCGAGGCTGCTGACGTCCCGAAACCCGCACCGGCCGAGGCGCTCGTTCACATGACGGCGGCCGGGGTCTGCGGGTCAGACGTGCACGCAGCGCACGGCCGGCACCCCTTCGTGCCATTGCCCTACCTCCCCGGCCACGAGATCGTCGGAGTCGTCCGGGAGGTCGGCGCGGAAGTCCACTCGATCCGTCCAGGCCAGAGGGTCGTCGTCGAGCCGACCTTGCCGTGCTGGACGTGCAAGATGTGCACGACGGGCCGGGAGAACCTCTGCGAGAACCTGCAGTTCTTCGGATGCGGCTACCCCCAGGGCGGTATGGCCGAGCAGTTCTCCATAAGCGCCGATCGCCTACATCCCGTTCCCGAGGAGCTCGACGAGCGCTCCGCCGCGCTCATCGAGCCACTCTCAACACCAATACACGCGGCGCGGCTCGCCGGGGGCGTGAAGGGGAAGACGGTCGCGATCCTCGGCGCCGGGACGATCGGTCTACTCATGCTCGCGGTCGTGCGCCATCAGAAGGCCGCGCGTGTGGTGATCACCGATGTGCTCGCCGACAAGCGAGATCGGGCCCTGCGGCTCGGTGCAGATGTCGCGATCGACGCGAGCGTCGTGGATCTGTCCGGTGAGGTGCGTGCCGCCCTTGGTCAGTCAGCGGACGTGGTGTTCGACTGTGTCGCGGTCCAGCCGACGGTGACCGCGGCCATTGCCATGGCCGACAAGGGTGGCACCGTGGTGGTGGTGGGCGTGCCCGCCGCAGGTGTCACGGTGCCGTTGCCGGTTATCCAGGATCACCAGATCAGGATCCAGGGCACCGCGACCTATCTGCCGGTCGACTTCGAGGACTCGATCAGCATGCTGGTGACCGGCTCGGTCAACCCGGACGAGATCGTCACGGCACAACTCCCGCTGGTCGACGCGAGTGCTGCCTTCGATCTGGCCTCGAGCGGACATCATGTTAAGGTGCTGTTGACCAACTCCACCGGCTGACGCAGGCCCGGGACAACGCTCGCGCGGAGACCAGTCAGAGCGAGGCCGCGTCGGGGTCGACCGCGCGGTAGCCGTCCTGCGCCGCGGCAGCCAGGCACGCGGCTACGGGTCGGATTCCGGCGGACGTGTGCGGGCTGCGGATGCACATGCCGGCGGATGCCGCCCCGAGTTGCAAGCACCGCTCGACCGGCCAGTCCTCGTGCAGACCGAGTAGCACGCCGGCGGCGAACGCGTCGCCCGCACCTGTCGTGCTGCGCACCTGGGCATGAGGCACCCGCACCGAACCTTGGCGCCACGTTCGGCCGCCAGGCGCGGCAGCGACGCATCCGGCAGCGAAATGCACGACGGCAAGTGTCGAGACACCGAGGGCCACTAGATTGAGCGCGATTTCCTCGAGATGGGTCCAATCCACTGGACCGTCTGCGCTCGGCGCCGGCGCGTAGATACCTGTCACCGCACTCGCTTCCAGCTCGTTGATCACGATGCTGTCAAGAAGCGGCATGCACGGCCGGGCAAGCTCGGCCAGGCGCGTCGCGTCGATGCTGACCAATTCGAGGTTGGTGCGTAGTCCGGCCGCGCGTGCTCGGGCGAGCAGCGCCGACCAGCCGGTTGCGCCGTCAGGCTGTTCGGTGTCCATGCTCGCGTGGATGCCCGGGGCGCCTACGTGCAGGATGCGCGCCGTGGAGGACTCGACATCTGTTGTGGACGCGTCGAACAGCGCGTTCGCCCCGCTGTGATGGAAGAACGTTCGTCGACCTCCGTCGGTCTCGACCATCGCGTCCGTGAATGCTGTGACGGCGCCGGCGACGGTGTGCACGCCGGTGGTGTCGATGC
>JALZAI010000152.1 GCA_030948475.1 Actinomycetota bacterium | reverse complement strand
TCCATGCGCAACCGCCGAGTGCCTGGCCGCTCGAGAAGAACGGATAGAAATTGGCCGGCGAGTGATCGTCGGTCAACGGGACGCGGGTACATCCCGCACCGGTGGACCGGTCGCAGTTGTTGCTCGGGCTCGCGTCCGGTGTTTCGATGCGGGGAGTATCGGCCTCGAAGCCGACCCGAGAGTAGTTCGTGCGAGACCTCGGACCGGTCAACGGGCTGGTGAACACCAACGGCGACGGGTGCAGCGCCAGGTTTCCGTCCGGCCAGACATTCTGGTATGACTGCCCGTCGAATCCGGAGTTGGTGTCGTAACAGCCGCCGACCCGCACGAGCGTCGAAGCCGACGGTCCGAAGCAATAGGTGTTGTCAGCATCGGCGGGTTCTCCGGTTGTCCCCTCGCGTCCTACGCACGTCCCGTTGGTAGCTACGTCGCTGCAGTAGTCGAAGTGGCCGATTTCGTCGTCGAAGGCCACATTGTAGGAGTGCGCCGCCCAGGGCACCCGGGTCTGCGGGCTCGAGGTCGAGTACATCGGGTGGAAGTCGTAGGGGATGTTCGTGCACTCGGTCGACGGGTTGGCGGCGAATTTCACCTGACCGAAGCCATTGGCGGCACTGGCCGTCATGGTCCCGGACCGACCCGAGGTCGTGTCACGGACCGTCGTCTGCAGGCCGTGCGCCGAGTCGTGCAGGCTGACCGTGTAGCGATCGCCCTGGTTCAGGAACAGGGCCTTGGCCGGATCGGGCTTTCCGGAGGCCACCGGGTCGAAGTTGACCGGGTTCGGCGGGTCCTGCGGCGTGCCGCTGTGCGTGAGGTACGCGAAGTTGACCGGTTCGACGCCGACGCGGCTCTGACAGGTGTCGTTCAGTGCCTTTCCGGTAACCGGGTTGATCGAAAGGCTGTCGATGGTCATGGCGACACACCACTGGCGGGCCGAGCAACTCGATCCGTCGAACTGCTGGACGAAGCCCGGTGGATAGAACTGGAGTTCCATGAATGCCGTGCCGGAGTGCCGCGGATTACTCGGCGGCACGATGTTGCCGTCGCTGTTTGGTTGGCAGGTCGTCTTCTGTAGCGGAAAGGACTGCGTGTCGCACAGCGCCATCCCGTACCAGAACGCCACGTGCAGCATGAAGTTGTATGACTGCTTGCCCGGGATGGGACTGGGCGGCGGGTCCCTCGGGATGATGCCCTTGTACGTCATGTGATTACCCGAGCCGGGCACGCCCGAGTAGAAGAGCAGCGACGGCTCGTCGTGGCCCACGTAGTTGCCCTCGCCGAAGACCGATTCGGAATCGGCGACCTCGGTGCACAGCGTGCTGCCTCTACTGCAGTCGATGTGCCGGTGTGCCACATTGGCCGGCGTTGCTCTCCCCGCGAAAGCGGGGCCGTTCGCGAGCAGGGCCGCGGCAAGTACGGCGGTACTGGCCAGAGCGGAGAGAGCCCGGGCAATCCTCACGTCAACCCCCAGGGAGTGAGCACGGATGTGGGCCCTCGGGCTGGAGGCAGTTAGAAGCGACCAGACGAGAAGACGCACTGATTGCGGCGAGAATATTAGTGCGCCGCAGGGTTGCCGTCCATACCCTGCCCGGCCGCCGCCGAGGATCAACTTTCTGGGGAGGCCAGGCCGCGCAGGTAGCTGGAGAAGCCGTACGGCGCGCGCGCTTGTAGCCGGGTGCTGGTGCGTACCGGCAGGCGCGCGGTCCGAATGATGCGCAGATCGCCGGCCGACTCGGCGCGCGCGGCGAGCGCCACGTCCTCGCCGCTTCTCAGCTCGGGCCAGCCGCCGAGGCGCAGATACACGTCGCCACGAACGCCGAAGTTGGCGCCGTGCACGTGCGGATGGCCCTCACGCTGCAGGTGGTTCGCCTGCCAGGCGGCGGCGACGTCCGGCAGCAGACCCGGGCCGGGCGTCACTGTCCCGAGGACGAGGTCAGCGCCGTGGGCTGCCTCCTCGACCATGCCGACCAGCCAGTCCCGAGGGACGCAGGAGTCGGCGTCGGTGTTGGCCAGCCACACTCGCTCCGGAGCATGGACGCCGCTGAGCAGGTGGTCGGCCCCGGTGCGGCGGGCCGAGCCGACGCAGCGTGCATCGATCCGGATCGTCTCGACCCCCGCGAAGGCAGTGGCGATGCGCTCACTTGCGTCGCGGCAGCTGTCCAACACCACGACGAATCGGACGGTGGCGTCGCTGCGCATCCGGAGCAGTTGAGCGCGCGCCTCGGCGAGGTGGCGCAGGCATCGTCCGAGGCGCTCGGCCTCGTCCGCCACGGGGACGACCACGCCGACTGCGAGCGTCATCGCACGATCCCTTCCCAGGCCGCGACCGAAGCCGGCGAGCGGGACCACACATCGAGCAGGAAGTCGTCCTCCTGGTGCGCGACGATGCGGTGCAACCCTTCGCCGATCGCGGCGTGTACCGCTGCGGCCCCGTGCGGATGATCCGGCGCGGGACGGCGCCAGTGGCACCCGACGAGAACGCCGTCCGAGGCGAGCGAGTCGGTCACACACAGCGCCAGGGTGTCGAGATTCGCGCAGTAGTAGCCGACCTCGCTGAGCACGATCAGATCAAAACTGCCGTCGGGCCAGTCGTCCGGGATGCGGCGCTGCTCGACCAGTGCGCCGTCCAGCCGCGAACCCGCGCGGCGGACGGCCGACGCCGCACCGTCCCATGCAACGAGCGCGTCGCAGCGTGCGGCGAGCTCGACCGACAGCTCGCCGGTGGCACAGCCGGGCTCGAACACGCGGTGAAAGCGCGGCCGGGGCAGTGCCGCTAGGAGCAACGCGCGCTTGCGTCGCTCGTAGAACCGATCGACCAGGCCCCACGGATCGTCGGATCGTCCGTATAACCGTTCGAAATAACCGGAGCCGGCCGCCGGAGCGGGCTCGACCACGAAGGATTCGAATGTACGTGCGAAGTGTGCCAGGACGGCGGGTGGCAGGATCGCCTCGTCCCCGCTCGCTTCGGAGAGCGGCGAGTGCTGCGATCGGTGGCAGTGCAGCGCAGTTTGCTTCGCGGTCCGCACGGTGTGGGACAGCTGGAATCGCCGCAACAGCGGCCAGGGGAGTTCCGGACTGTCCGGATCGGCCCAGTGCCAGGCCCAGATCGGATACTGCCAATGACGCGCGTCCGGTAATCGGCTGACGATCTCGGCGACAGCCGTTGCGCACGCGGCGTGGTCGGGGTGGCGATCGCCCTGCCACGGGGAGATGGCGAGCGTGCAGTGCACGAGATGCTCGCTCAGCGCCGTGGACAGTTGCGCCGGGCAGGACGCGAGCGCGCTGTCGGGAAGGCCGAGGAAGCGCACCGCCGCCGAGGGCGACAACACGGCCACGGCGGAGCGCACCTCGGCGCGCCGGATCCTGGCAAGCTCGGAAGCGGTGTGGGTGGGGGAGTCGGGGTGCGACGCCTCCCCGTCGGTGGCGATGACCACGCTGATGCTCGCGCCACGGGCGGTGGCGGCCGCCATCAGCCCGCCGGCGCCGAGCGTCTCGTCATCCGGGTGGGCCGCGACCACCACGATCCGATCGCCCGCGCCAGGGGCGTCCACCTCAGCCAACGCCGCGAGGCGGCCGCCGCGCCAGCGTTCTTCCGGCGTCCCCGCGTTGATCATCCGCGCCGACCGGACAGGACGGAGCGGCCGAGCGCGGCGAGATCCCGCTCGGCGTGGTGCTGCCGCACGTAGAGTTCGAGATCGGCCACCCGGCGCGCGTGCCGCTCGTCGAATGCGAGGGGGGCCGGGCCAAGGGCGTGACCAACCTGCCGGATCGTCCGCTCGACGGCGTCGGCCACCACGGCGCGTACTCGCAGCGCGAGCCGCTCGCCGTCGGCACCCCCGGCCGCTCCGGTGTCGACCGCGCTCGCCGCCTGCGCCAGCGTTGCTGCCGCGCCGTGCAACATCGCGTCGACGGTGCCGACGTGCAGTGCGGGAAGGTCGCCGTCGCGCTTGGCCGAGGCGCGGTGCAGGGACGCGAGCAAGCCGAGCGCGCCGCCGTACCAGCAGGCGGCCACGCCCATGCCGCCCCAGGCGAAACCGGAACGGCGCAGGTACCAGCCGGGTTCGCCGACCGGCGTCGCCGGCGTGGCGGTGAAGTGCACGGGCGCGCTGGTGATGTGGGCCAGGCCGCGTGCGATCCAATGCCGTGGAGGCTCGACCGTCACCGACTCCTGGCGCAGGTCCACCGCGTAAAGGCGCCGGTTCTCGCCGACGTGTGCCGTGACGAGGGCGTGATCGAGAGAGCCGGCCAGCGAGCACCACGGTTTGGTCCCGGAGAGCCTCACCGTGGGCGCGTGCTCGTCGGCGTCCAGTCGCGCATCGGCAGCTTCGGCGGCAAAGACCCCCCAGCTGCCGGCGGGGTCGGACTCGCCCGCCTCGTGCAGGATCGCGAGCGCGTCGGTGTGCGCTTCGAGAATGCGAGCCACGCTCAGGTCCCGCTCGCCGGCCAGGGCGAGAACCGCCCAGCGCTGCGCGGTCGCGCCTTCGCCCGGTTGCGGGAGCAGGCGTCCGTACCGCTCGGCGAGCGAGAGTCCCGCGTGGACGTCGTCGCCGGCGACCTCTGCCGCGGTGCCGAACTCAGCGGCCCACGCCGGAAGCCGAGCGGCTGGATCCGACGTCATCTGGCGCCTGACTCGTTAGGCAAAGCGGTGAGTGCGGCGACCAGTTCGTGGGTGATCCCCTGGCCCGGAAAGGCCGCGAGGGTGGCAAGGGGAAAGTCTCCGACCACCTTGATCAGCTCGTCGTCCCCGAGAATCCCCCGCGGGCGCCCGGACGCGTCGGTGCCGGCGGCGTCGCGTATTACCGCCGCTGCGTCCGGGTCGGCGAGCCATTCGTACAGCGTTGACATGCCGTTCAGCGGTGCGCGGGGCGGCGTGGCGTCGACGGTGACCGTGTCCGCCAATCGGATATCCCGAGACGACGCACCCACGGTGATCGTGAAGTCGCCGCCCTCGACGATCCACTGGTGATGGCGCACCGACCAGAACGCGAGGTCACGCGAGGTCAGGGTGAATTCGACGCGCTCACTGCGACCGGGTTCGAGGGTGAGCTTGGCGAACCCGCGCAACTCGCGCGGCGGACGAGCGTGCGAGCACTCGGGATCGCCGACGTAGAGCTGCACGACCTCCTGCCCGGCGCGCTTGCCGACGTTGGTGACGATGCAGGACGCGGTAATCGTGCCGTCGTCCCCATCGTGCGAGCTGACCCTCAGGTCGGAGTAGTCGAAGCGGGTGTACGACAGGCCGTGCCCGAACGGGTAGGCGACGGCAAGCTCGCCGGCGTCGTAGCCGCGGTAGCCCACGAACACGCCCTCGCCGTAGCGGACCTGCCCGTCCTCGCCGGGGAAATTCAGATAGGACGTGTTGTCCTGCAGCCGTAGCGGGATCGTCTCGGTCAGCCGACCGGAGGGGTTGACCGCGCCGGTCAGCACGTCGGCGATCGCGCCGCCGACGGCCTGGCCGCCGAGCCAGCATTCGACGATCGCGGCGACCCGGTCCTGCCAGCCGGAGATCACGACGGCCGATCCGTTGGTGAGCACCACCACGACTCGGGCATCCATGTCGAGCAGTCGCCCCAGCAGGTCGGTCTGGGCGGCCGGCAAATTAAGATGGGCACGGGCGAAGCCCTCCGACTCGTCCGCCGTCGGCAGCCCGAGAAATGCCACGACGACGTCGGCGCGCCCGGCAGCGGTAATGGCCTCGTCTTCTGCCACGTCGACCCCGAAGCCCGCGACGAACTCGACAGT
>JALZAI010000141.1 GCA_030948475.1 Actinomycetota bacterium | reverse complement strand
CTCGGTGGGCAGCACCCGGATCGAGACGTTGCCGACCAACTCTGCGTCGAGCCGGCTGCCCACCTGGCGTGCGGTGAGCTTCTTGCCGGACTGCCCCGCCAGCGGCGCGGTATTGATGCCGATCGTCATCGAGATGGAGGGTTCGTCGATGTTGATGACGGGCAGCGGACGCGGGTCGTCGGGGTCGGCCAGCGTCTCGCCGATGGTGATGTCCTGGATCCCGGCGATCGCGATGATGTCGCCCGGGCCGGCCGATTCGGCCGAGACCCGGTCCAGCGCATGGGTCATCAGCAGTTCGGTGATCTTGACTCGGGTGACGGTGCCGTCGGCGCGGCACCACGCGGCCTGCTGACCCTTGCGGATCGTCCCGTTGTGGACGCGGCACAGCGCGAGCCGGCCGAGGTATGGCGACGCATCCAGGTTCGTGACGTGCGCCTGCAACGGGGCGGAGTCGTCGAAGGTCGGCGCCGCGATCGAGTCGAGGATCGTCTCGAAGAATGGCCGAAGGTTTTCCTCCTCCGGCATGCTGCCGTTCTCCGGACGCTTGAGCGAGGCCCGCCCGGCCCGGGCCGAGGCGTACACGATCGGGAAGTCGATCTGGTGCTCGTCGGCGTCCAGGTCCAGGAACAACTCGTAGGTCTCGTCGACAACCTCGGCGATCCGCGCGTCCGGCCGGTCCACCTTGTTGATTACGACGATGACCGGCATGCGCGCCTCGAGTGCCTTGCGCAGCACGAAGCGGGTCTGCGGGAGCGGACCCTCGGAGGCGTCCACGAGCAGCAGCACACCGTCGACCATGGACAGGCCGCGCTCGACCTCGCCGCCGAAATCGGCGTGCCCCGGGGTGTCGATGATGTTGATCGTCACTCGCCGGCCATCCGGACCGATGTAGTCGACCGCAGTGTTCTTCGCGAGGATCGTAATGCCCTTTTCGCGTTCGAGGTCATTGCTGTCCATGACCCGTTCGTTGACGTCGCCGGTGTCGGCCTGATGCGCGGTGAACGCGCCGGACTGCCAGAGCATCGCGTCGACGAGCGTGGTCTTGCCGTGGTCGACGTGCGCGACGATTGCGACATTGCGCAGGTCGTCACGCTGCCTGATCGCCACGCGGAACTCCTTGTCCTGATTTGGCCGGAATGTCAAGCATACGTAGCCGACGGCGATCAGGTTTCCCCGGCAATGACCGGTTCAAGGGCGATGAACCGACCACCCGGGAGGAAAAGGTGATCGTCTCGACGCTTCCGGGGAGGTTTCCGGAGCGCCCGCCCGCGGCCTGGTCAGCTGCCGGAACGGGCACCGCGGTGACGGCGGGAACCGTCGGCCGGGCGGCGACTGCGCCGGCCACTCTGCGGGTGGGACGGGCGTGCCGCGCGACGCGGCTCGAGGACCGCGACGCCGCTCGGCGTGCGGGCACCGGTGACCGAGGCGACCGTCGGATCGCCGGCGACAGCGTCGCGCTGGACCGGCCGAACGCCAGCCTGCCCGAGCATCTTGCGTACGGCACGCTCCTCGGCGGACGTGGTCAGCACGACGACGACGCCGTCCTCGCCGGCCCGCGCGGTCCGTCCGGAACGATGCACGTAGTCCTTCGGGTCCGCCGGGGGGTCGACGTGCAGCACGAGCGACACGTTGTCGACGTGGATGCCCCGCGCCGCGACGTCGGTGGCAACGAGCACGCGCACTGACCCGTCCTTGAAGGCATCGAGGGCACGGGTGCGCTGCGCCTGATTACGCCCCCCGTGCAACGCGCCCGCGGCGACGCCCGCGCGGGCGAGGTTGCGGGCCAGGCGGTCAGCGCCGTGCTTGGTGCGCACGAAGCACAGGGTGCGGCCCTCGCGGGCGGCGATCGACGCGACCAGGTCGAACTTCACGGCGAGCGGCACCCGGAACAGGTGGTGGCTCATCGTGTCGATGGACGCCGACACGACCGACACCGCGTGCGCGGCGGCGTTATGCAGATAGTGCTCGACGAGGGTGGCCACATCGCCATCCAGGGTGGCCGAGAACAGCAACCGCTGCCCGGACGGGGTCTGGTCGAGCAGGCGACGCACGACAGGCAGGAAGCCGAGGTCGGCCATGTGGTCGGCTTCGTCCAGGACCGTGATCTCGACCGAGTCGAGCGCGCATGAGCGCCGCTCGATGAGGTCCTCGAGCCGGCCGGGCGTGGCGACGATAATGTCGACGCCCTTGGTGAGCGATTGGATCTGCTTCTGGATCGGCAATCCGCCGGCGACCAAACGCACCGACAGCCCGTTTGCCGCGGCCAGCGGTGAGATCGCATCGGTCACCTGCATAGCCAGCTCACGGGTCGGGACGAGCACCAGCCCACGCGGGCGGCGCGGCCGAGCGGCGGAACCGGCCAGCCGGACGATCATCGGCAATCCGAAGGCCAGGGTCTTCCCGGAACCGGTCGCGGCGCGGCCGAGCAGGTCGCGCCCGGCGAGGATGTCGGGGATGGTCGCCGCCTGGATCGGGAACGGCGCCTGGATGCCCAGGCGGGACAGGCCGGAGACGAGTGCGCGAGGCAGCCCGAGCTCGGCGAAACCGGGCAGGTTCTCGGTGCGGACAACCTGCACAGGCAACTCGTCCCAGATGCTTCGGGGCCGGGCACGCGGTGCAGGCGAATGAGAGTTGACGCGCGGCGCGCGCCGAGGCGCGGTGCGGTGGCGCGCGGGAGTGCCACGCGGGGTGGAGGCGGGCAAGACGAGTCCTAACGAGACGACGGCGCGTCCCGGTGATCGCTGCGATGAGCGCTTAGGCACGAGCCCGACGCGAGTGATCCGCGTCGCATGGTGCTGTGTACGCGGGCAATCGGTGCCCGCCAGCCAAGGTCAAGTCTACCCGGTACGCGCCACCCCCGTGACCAAGCACGGGCTCGTCACGATGCCAGCACCAGCGCGGCATTCACTCCGGACACGGTGTGGCCCGCGACGACCGGCGCCGTCACGGTCATGCAGCGGCTCGTGAAGCGGATCGTGGAGTTGTCGCCTGTCACGCGCATCTGGTACCCCTCTAGGGACGGCGCCGGCAGATACTCGGCGGTGGTCCGCCGGGTGATCTTCGCCGGGGCGGAGTAGTGCCTGCTGCTGTCGTGGGTCCAGACCGCGAACGAGAAGGTGAGTCCCGCCGCCAGGTTCGACACCGTCACCCTGGTCGCCTTCACCGACGACAGCGTCACCGGGCGTCCCTCGGTCAGCGTGGTCGGCGCGATCACGCCCATCCGGTAGCGACGGTGACGCCGGCCAGCGACGCCGGGTTGCGCCACGACAGCGCGACCGCGGACCGCGACGGCGTCGCGTGCAGCGACGAAACCGGCGCCTGCGCCGAACTCGCCTCGGCAGGTCCGGCCGGACTCAGGGCCGCGATCACCAGTACTGCCAGGCCGGAGCAGAGCGAGCGGACCTTCATCGCGAGCCTCCCTCGACGACGAACCCGCACTGGTCTGCCGTTGATCACAACAACGACGGGAGGACGCAACGGATACGATCAAGGGTCCGGGACGGTCAAACGGTGTATTCGGCTCCCGATGTCGCGATCTCGATGGGGCCGTCGAACGCCGTCGCGGCCTCGTCGGCGGCCACTGTCGGCGTCCCCCACGGCGGGACGTGCGTTATCAGCAGCCGGTCGACGCCGGCGCGGGCGGCGTGCTCGCCGGCCTGCTTGCCGGTCAGGTGCAGGTCCGGTA
>JALZAI010000138.1 GCA_030948475.1 Actinomycetota bacterium | reverse complement strand
GCTCGATGCCGTGGTCCCGGCGATCAGAAGGCTTCTGCGTCCGCACGGGCGACTGTTCGTGTATGACTTCGGATGGGATTGCTACGACGAGCGCGCCGCCCAGTGGCTGGCCGATCATGATGGGTCTGACGCCGACAATTCGATCGCGGGCTGGTGGCGGGAGCACGGCGATTTCCATACGATCCCGACGATCACAAAGGCGCTCTCCGCTCGTTTCGAACCAACGCTCCAGCTCCCACGTCCCTACCTCGCACGCATGCTTGCGCGCCCCGACCTCGAGGCAGCGGAGCACGCGCTGATCAACGCAACTGCTCCCGCCTCTTGGGCTCTGGTACGTCGCCGGGCGTGCCAGATGACCGGTCGGCCATCGGCAAACGGTGATGGCGACGATCTTGTGTAAGCCTGCCTGCCCTGGCGGCGCGTCGCCGTAGGACGTTCGTCAGCTGACACGGCCGTGGCTTGCCGCAATGTGGTTCAGGCGGCGCGTTATCGACACGCCGCGTGTTGCCGCCCGCCGGCTTGAGGTGAGTTTCGGGGGTGATCGGCAGTCTGACGGTTCTCTGACTATCCGCGTCCTACGGTCGCCTCGTTCACCATTCATTTTGAGGAGGCAGTGATGAAGCAGAAGACGCGGATGCTGATCGCAGGGACGGTGCTGGTCGCCATCGCAGGGGTGTCGACGTCGGCGCAGGCCATCGTCACGCGAGCGGCCGCGAAACCTTCAGCGACCGGCTCGTCGGCGACCCCGAACGGGCGATGCCCGCTGCCGGTCTTCGGGCCCGGGGCGTCGTACCACCCGAAGATCCACCCGGGCGACTTCAGCCCGCGTGTCACGAACCCGTACTTCCCGCTGCGACCGGGCCGGACCTACGTCTACGCCGGGACAAAGGACGGCAAGGCCGCGATCAACGTCTTCGCACCGTCGAAGCACACCAAGGTCATCGACGGCGTCCGCACGCGTGAGGTCAATGACCGGTTGTATCTCAACGGTGTGTTGGAAGAGCGCACGACCGATTACTACTCCCAAGACCGATGCGGCAACGTCTGGTACTTCGGCGAGGACACCGCCACCCTGGACAAGAACGGGCACGTGGTCGCGACCGACGGGTCATTCCGCGCCGGCGTGGATGGTGCGCAGCCGGGGGTGTACATGCAGGCCCACCCGCAGCTCGGCCGGCTGTTCCGCCAGGAATGGTCGCCCGGCAACGCCGAGGACCAATTCAAGGCCCTGTCCAAGAACGCGAGCATCACCGTGCCCTACGGCGCATTCCGGCACACGCTGCGCACCCAGGAGACCACCGCGCTGGAACCCGCCGTGGTCGACAACAAGTACTACGTCAAGGGCCTGGGTCAGGTCGAGGAAGTCGCAGTCAAGGGTCCGCTGGAGAAGCTGGTCCTGGTCGACGTGCTCAACTGAGCCAGCGTTTACACCGACGAGGGCAACCACACCGGCGATACTGAGCACGGAAAGGTAAATGGCCGTGCGGGTGCTGGTAGTCGAAGACGACGCCAAGCTGCGGGCGATCCTGGCCCGCGGCTTGGCCGAGCACGGCTACGCCGTCGACACCGCCGACACCGGCGCCGAGGGGGTGTGGCACGGGATCGAGAACTCCTACGACGCGGTCGTCCTGGATCTCGGGCTGCCCGACGTTGACGGGTTCACCGTCTGTCATCGGCTGCGCCAGGCCGACCGCTGGGCGCCGGTGCTCATGCTCACCGCCCTCGACGGCGTCGACCAGCGGGTCCGCGGGCTTGATGTCGGCGCAGATGACTACCTGGTCAAACCGTTCGCGTTCGCGGAACTGCTCGCCCGCCTGCGAGCACTGCTACGCCGCGGCTCCGCACCGCGCCCGGTTCAGCTCGTTGTCGGCGACCTCGTCCTCGACCCGGCGACCCGCACCCTCACCCGCGGATCCTGCCGGATCGAGCTGACCGGCAAGGAGTTCGAACTGCTGGCCTACCTCATGCGCTACCCCGACCAGGTGCACTCCCGGACCCGGCTGGTCGACCACGTCTGGGACAGCGCCTACGACGGTGACCTGCACATCGTCAACGTCTACATCTCCTACCTCCGCGACAAAATCGACCGACCGTTCGGACGGGGATCCTTACAGACGGTTCGCGCCGCCGGATACCGGATCCGCGACGACCGCGGCGACGAGCGGCCCGAGGACACATGAAACTTGGGGCGATTGGGCGCGCACGGCTACCCATCAGGGCGCGGATCACGGCCGCGTTTGCCGTAGCGATGACCTTCCTGCTGGTCGCGATCGGTGTCCTGATCGACCGGTCGATGGCCGCCGCGCTCCTCGATGAGATCGACGC
>JALZAI010000102.1 GCA_030948475.1 Actinomycetota bacterium | reverse complement strand
GTGGTGACCGCTCGTTCACCGAGGCCCCCGAGCACCCGCAGGTAGGTGGCCAGCCGCGCGACGGTCGCATCCGGGACGCGGCAGGTGTCGCCGTTCCTGCCGTTCCGCGCGGGTGCGGGCACGCCGGTCATCCGAGACACGCTGCGCTGCGCTGGCATCGGCACCTCATGTCATTACCGATCTTCGGCTACTCTCCGCCCACCACACCGACTTCGGACCTGCCGAATCGGTGTGGTACAAGCTCTGCATCGCGTCACGCTACGCGGCTCGTGAATCTTTTCCCAAATCGCGAACGGGCGTGCTATACGCCGCTCACGGCCGCTGGAAAGCGCGCGACCGGCCAAGCCCGACCACACCTGTTCGCTAGTGCGCTTCGCTCACGGCACGGCGAAACCGGGCTTCTTCCACTCGCCAGTAACCGTGCTCGCGCCCGTCGACCAGGATCACAGGGACCCGGTCGGAGTACTCCGCCCGGCGCTCAGGATCGGCGTCGACGTCGAGTTCCAGGTAGCGGAATCCGAGCTCTCCGGCGAGGCGACGCAACAGGGTCTCGGCCTCGTGGCAGAGGTGACAGTCGACGCGCGTGATCAGCGTGACGTCAGGGACCGCTCGCCCGCAAGCAGGTTCTGAGGTGTTGTGCAGTTTCATCACCCCTCCCGGTTCAAGTTCGGCGTCGTATTCGTCACTCATGGAGCACTCTGTGCAGCTTCGGGCACGAAGGCTTATCAGTGTGGCAGGTCCTAGGTATTGCCCGGCGATGATCACGGGTACCGTGAGCAAAGTCTTCACGCGCGGCTTCAAACAGTCCAGCCGTGGGAAGGGTCAGCATGCCGGAGGTCGCTGAGTCATGCGCCGGGTCCCCACACCCGGCGGCCAGCGTCCGCGCGCTGGGGCGCCTCGTCCTCGACGCGCTCAGCGACGCAGCACACGAATGGGTCCCGCAGCCTGCGCTCGCGCGCGCTCCGGTCCACGGCGGGGCGCTGATCGCCCGCTCGGTCGAGGTCTTTCGGCCCCGGTCCGGCCGGACAGGGGACCGACGCGCGGCTTCACGTCCCGCACCGGAACCCGCCGAGTCGACCGGGAACGACCCGGACACCGCCACGACCGACACGCCCGACGGGGTCGCCGCCGACCACGCAGCCTCCTGGGAATTGGTGCGCCGGGCCCAGGACGGTGACGGCGAGGCCTTCGGCAGCCTCTACGACCGCTACGTCGACACCGTGTACCGCTTCGTCTATTACCGGGTGAACGACCGCGCCCTGGCCGAGGACTTCACCAGCGAGACCTTCCTGCGAGCGCTGCGGCGCATCGGCACGATCAGCTACCAGGGCCGCGATATCGGCGCCTGGTTCGTCACCATCGCGCGCAACCTCGTTCTGGACCACGTGAAGTCGGCGCGCAATCGGCTAGAGGTGCCCACGCCCGACACCATCGAGAGCCGCGAACACGCCCCGAGCACCGAGACGGCCGTGCTGCAGTCGCTCACCACGCAACATCTGATGGCTGCCGTGGCCCGGCTCGGCGACGAGCAGCGCGAATGCGTGGTGCTGCGGTTTGTCCAGGGTTTCTCGGTCAGCGAGACGGCTGCGGTGATGGGCAAGAACCAAGGTGCCGTCAAAGCGCTGCAGCACCGGGCCGTGCGCAAGCTCGCCGGACTGGTGGCTCCGAACACGGATGAGGTCGGCGGTTGAGTAACCATCCGCGGCCCGGCTCGTTGACGAGGGTGTACGCGATGTCGGCCCGGGTCCCGAGCCTCGCGTGCACCGGTTGCCTCGGCGGCCGGATTCGGCGGGCCCGCCGCCGACGCGCTCGAGTGGAGGGGTGCTGTCGATCATGGCCACGCACCGTCCGCTCGTGACCGCCGCACTGCGACGCCATCCCGACCCGAGCCAGTCCACGGACCCGCAGATTCGCGAGCTGTTGGCTGCGCTATCCGAGCTCGAAATCGCGCCGGCGCCGCGGGCACAGTATCGGGCCGAGCTTCGCGCCCAGATCGTCGCGATCGCCCCCCGTCTCACGGCCGAGACGGCCGAGGCCGCCCTCGACGCGGCGCCGCAGGCCACGTCCCGTCGGGCGAGGTCCCGCGCTGCCGGCCGCCCACGGCTGGCTCGCCCGCTCGCCATTCTCGCCAGCCTCGTCGCCATCGTCGCGCTCGTGCTGGGGGGGGCCGTCTGGATCAGTCACAAGGCCCTGCCGGGCGACGCCCTCTACGGGCTCAAGCGGGCCAGTGAGAACCTGCAGCAGGCGTTGACCCGCGACAGCACCGCCAAGGGCAAGCTGTTGCTGTCCTTCGCCGCCACCCGCTATGACGAGGCCGGCGCGCTGCTTCCGGCATCCGGCGCGTACGGAGCGGGTGTGCAGGCCGCGGGCGGGCAGATCGACCAGCACACTGCGTCCCTCGTCGAGTCGACCCTGACTTCCGCCGACGGCGATGTCCAGCAGGGCATGCAGAGCCTCGGCGCGCGGGCGATCAAGGACCAGTCGGGCGCGATCATGAGCGTCGTCATCGCCTGGAACCCGGGGCCGCGGACCACCCTGCAGGGCGTGGTTGCCCGGATTCCGTCCGGCTCGCTGCACCACCGAGCCGCGACGTCGCTGTCGCTGCTCGATGCGGTGACGACGCGGGCGCAACAGATACAGGCGCTCGGCGACTGTACCTGCCTGTCCTCGACCAGCACCGACTCGCTCGGCCCGGTGCCATGCACCAATTGCTCGGCTGTCCCGGCCACCACGTCGCCGGGCCACCCGAGCCCGGGCTCGAGCGCCCCGACGTCCAGCGTCCCCGGATCCAGCGCATCCACGCCGACGGGTACCGCAACCTCGACCGCGCCCGGTGGACTCGGGTCATCGACGAACCCGGGCGGCGCAACTGACAGCGCGCCGACGTCGGGTTCCCCTGGCTCTAGCGAGCCGAGCGACAATCCGGTGACGTCCGCGCCCGGCCAGTCCTCGTCGCCGCCGCCGACACCGCCGCCGACCTCGACGTCCGTGCCCCCGCCGCCGAGCAGCTCGGAACCGGGGGAGTCGTCGAGTTCGGTACCGCCGCCGAGCGACAGCAGCTCGACGGACGCCGGTGGCTCGACGATGCCCAGCTGCTCCACGATCGTGTCCGCGAGCGGTATAAGCGTCGGCACCTGCGACGTCTCGATCTCACCGTGATCGGGTCCTGCTCAGCAGTCGTCTGTCGGCAATAACTGCGCCGACGGCGACCTGCACGCCACTCGCGAGTCCGCGCTTGCCTTCGTCACCGGAAAAGGTCGAGGACGTCGTCTCGCTCAGGCAGGAGATCTACGACGAGGAGATGGCCGACCGCATCTGGCCGGGCACCTACGCTCTCGCTCGCGCGCATCTGGACGCCGGGCAGCGGGTCTGGCTGGTGACGGCCACACCGTCGAGCTGGCGACCATTATCGCGCGGCGCCTGGCTCAGCGGCTCAGCGCCAGACGGAACGCCGCTGCGACAGCATCCGGTCGAGGCTGGACTGGATCGTTTCCCGGACGCGGTCGCTGAGCTCGAAGACCGACACGGGGTCCTCGGGATCCAGACCGGTCGCAAGCACCGGCGCGCCGAACTCGATGTGCCACTTGCTCGGCAGGGGGACCAGTCCGAGCGGGCCTAGCCAGGGGAAGGTCGGCGTCAGTGGGAAATAGGGCAGGTTGAGCAGCCGCGCCAAGGCCTTGGCGTTGCCGAGCACCGGATGGATCTCCTCGGAGCCGACGATCGACACCGGGACGATCGGGACGCCCGTCACCATGGCCGCCTTCGCGAATCCGCCGCGGCCGAAGCGCTGCAGCCGGTACCGGTCGCGGTAGTGCTTGCCGATTCCCTTGAATCCTTCCGGCCAGACGCCGACGAGCTCGCCGGCGCGCAGCAACCGCTCGGCATCCTCATGGCACGCGAGCGTGCTGCCAGCGCGACGGGCGATCGTGCCGAAACCGGGCGTGCGAAACACCAGTTCTGCGCCGAGCATGCGCAGGTACCGGCTCCCGGGGGTCTCCTCGTGGACGGCGGTCGCGGTCATCGCCGCGTCCAGCGCCCAGAGGCCGCCGGCGTGGTTCGCGACCAACAACGCACCGTCGGTGGCGGGGATGTTGCCGACTCCGGTGACCTCGACGCGGAACCAGTGCTGGTAGAGCGGGCGCAGCAGCGGCAGGACGAGGTTCTGGGTGAACTCGGCGTCGAAGCCGTACTCGTCGACCTCGTACTCCCCGCTCAGCCGGCGGCGCAGGAAAGCCAGCACGTCGGCGGCCTTCTGCTCCCATCCGGCGACCGGCGGCTCTTCTCGAGCAGGGGGCCGTTGCGGCCCCAGGCCCGCACGCAGCGGGATGACGACACCGTCAGCGTCCGCCTCGTCAGCTACGCCGTCCATCAGCTCACCGCCCTTATGCCCGGGACGCGCGGGATCCGGTCCTGCACGAGCCGCTGCGCACCGACGACAACGGCGACGGGGAGGTTCGGCAGACCCGGGCGACCGTCCAGAAAGGACCTCAGCGTCGCAGCGGTGCTGTGCGGCGGCGCGTATCCGAATTCTTCACGCAACCGCGAGGTGTCGACCACCCGCCCGAAGCTGAGCAACTGCGCCTGCTCGGCAGACAGCTCGACGACGCCACGATTGCGTACCAGCCCCCCGACCAGCGACATGGCCCGGGACGGGACAGGCAGCCGGATTCGTCCGGCCCAGCGCAATGCCTGTGAGAGCGGTACGACTCCGTCGCCGGCCACGTTGAACACACCGGGGTGATGCTGGGTGCTGGCGCGGCGAAGCACTTCGGCGGCGTCGTCCTCGTGCAACAGCTGCAGGCGCGGATCGTAACCCAGCGACGCCGGGACGATCGGCATGGCGAGATAGCGCGACAGCGGCGTCTCGACCCGGGGACCGAGGATCTCGGCCAGCCGCAGCACCGTCACCGCGATGTCCGGACGGCGTCGCGCGAAGGCCCGAACGGAGCTCTCTACCTCGATCGCCTCCCGCGCCTTGCCCGGCGCGGTGGTCGCGGTGGTGCGCATCGATTCGGTGCATGCCGCGGGGGCCCGCGGGCTCGCTCCGTACACAGCGGTGCTGGACTCGACCACGACACGGCGCACCGACTCCGACAGCTGGCACCCGGCCAACAGCTGAAGTGTCTCGGTCACATGGCGGCACTTCGGCCGCGATCGGGATGGCGGCGCCGTGTGCACGACCGTGTCCACGTGCGCCTGCGCAATGACCTTGGTGATCAATGCGGTGCCGATGTCGGCGCGCACAAACTCGGTTCGGCCGAGCCGCGCTTCGATGGCCGGACCGGGCGGGGAGGTGTCGACGCCGATTAGCCTGCCGATATTCGGGTCCGCAGCCAGGATCGCGGCCACTTCGCCGCCGAGCAGGCTGCCGACGCCGGTGATCAGGACGACATTGGGCATACCGAAGCAGGTATCGGGTCGCTACTTCTTGTTGCGCCGCTGGACGCGGGTCTTCTTCAGCAGCTTGCGGTGCTTCTTTTTCGC
>JALZAI010000100.1 GCA_030948475.1 Actinomycetota bacterium | reverse complement strand
GTCGCCGAGGTGGCCGACCTCGTTGACGAATACCGCCTCACGAAGAAGTGGAGATGGTGCTGTGGTAGCTGGCTTGGCCATAAGTCAAGTGTAGCGCTGCTGCATCAACTTTGCAGCTGAATCCGATCTCGTTGGCCAAACCTACCCTCCACCCTTTCCGTGGACTACTCCCGGTCATGACCCTGCCCTGCCCGCCCCAGCCCCCGAAACTCACAGCTTCACCAAGACGATCCACAGCAGACCCGGACTACCCGGAGGCAACATGTGGAGGGCGGGTAGTCCGGGTCTGCTGCGTGGCCCGAGGTCGGCCGAATCGTCAGTGGTTCCGGGGCTGGGGCGGGCGCAGGTACTCGCCAAAGTACTCACTGACGACGAGCAATTTGGCGAGTACTTCAGCGAACAGCTTGCACCCAGTTGAGACGCCAGCTGGTCTCGAGATGTCCCTGCTGTCCGCGCAAACCGCGTCTCTTGGCGAGCCGGCGGTGGAGTTGCGTCGCGACACGAATACAGGTGTCGGTCCGAGTGGAGGCTGGCGGCGTGTGTGTTGCCACCGACAGAGGCAGGAGTGTCCGGCCGATCGGTGTGGATGCTGAGTGTTTCCTTCGTTCGTGATTGCGGAACTGTTGTGAATCACTCAGGTGGCGTTCTGCGTTGTGTTCTCGGCGGTTTGCCAGCGCGCTGGTGGGCCGGTTCGTCGTCTGCTTTTGTAAAGATTGTGCTTGTGTCCGAAGCCGCGACCAGACCGCCGGGCGATGGCCTCAATCGGACGATGCCGCCGTCCACGGTGATCCCCGTGCTCGTCTACGAGGACGTCGAGGAGGCGATCGGGTGGCTGTGCGACAAGTTCGGCTTCGAGGTTCGCTGGCAGGTCGGAGATCATCGTGCGCAGCTCTGGCTGAACGGAGGCACCGTGGTGATTACCGAGCCTCGCACCTCGCAGGCGCTGGGCGGACCACAATCGCTGCTCGTCCGCGTTCCCGATGTGCGCGCGCACTGCGCGCGTGCGCGCGAGCGTGGGGCAAAGATCTTGGGCGAGCCGCGGGATTTCCAATACGGAGAGCGCCAGTACACCGCTGAGGACCTCGGCGGCAATCACTGGTGCTTCTCGCAATCCATCGCTGATGTCCCTCCGGAGGACTGGGGCGGTACATCCGGGCCGGCGCTGCACGCCCCCGGACGACCGGCGGTGACGCACCTTCGATCCTGATCGTTCCGGACGGCGAGGCGGCGATCCGCTGGTATCACACCGCGCTCGGGCGGGAACTCTCGGTCCGCACGATCGAGCGTCGCTAGGCTCCCGCGCGCGCCCGACCAAGGCGACCGTGCGCGAGTCCGCGTGACCCATCTTCGCCTGCACGTTGACCAGGTCGAAGCCCTGCGCCGCCAACGTCCCGAACGTGTGCCGCAGATCGTGGAATCGCAAGGCCGGCATGTCCGCGCTGTCGGCGATCGCCGCGTCGCGCGCAGCTTTGAACCGGCGCCGAAGCGCTGATCCGTCGAGGTGCTCGCCGGTGCGCGAGCAGAAGACCAGATCCGCGTTGCGAGTGAACAGCTGCCGCTGCGACAGCTGCGCCAAGGCCTGGGCTGGCTGGTCGGCCAGCGGGACTGTCCGCCCGCGGCGTCCCTTCGGGCTGTCCTCCTCGCCGAGCGCGTAGGCGCGCTGAACGTGCAGTCGCTGGGCTTGCCAGATGACATGACGCCAGCGCAACGCCGGAACTCGCCCATCCGCAGCCCGCAGAATGCCGCGACAACGATCAGGGCGGCGTCCTGGGAGTCCTCGAGCTGGCGAACATCCTGCTCCTCCTGTCCCACTCGCATCCGGACCAGCTCCCGATGCGCGCCAGCACGAGCGGCCTCGGCAATAGCCAGGACCTCCCAAGAGCACGGGGACGACGCTGATCTCCAGCTCGTCCAGCCCGCCGGCAGCGAGCGCCATGCGCGCGGTCACCTCCCCGTGCACGAGCACGTTCCTGCTCCCGGCCGCTTCCTTCGCCCGGGCGGCCGCGTCGGCGATGTCGTCGACATAGGTGACCCTCGGCCAGCGCGGCGTGTCGCCCGCGCGCTGCGTGAACACGAAGATCGGGACGCCGTCGTGGTGCTCGCAGCCCCATTCACGGGCCTGCTCGAACGTGGTGCGCCCGACGATCACCGACCCGGTGGCCATGAACTCGTCCACGACCCGCCCGTTGACGCCCGGCGGACGGCCGACGACGCCGTGTTCGTCGCGCAGCCAGTCGTGCAGACGCTCGCCGCCATCGCCGAACGGGTTCTCGAGGCTGTCGCGGGGTCCGGCGCAGTAGCCGTCGAGCGACATCGACATGTAGAGGACCGTCTTGGACATCGTTCCGCTCCTAGGCGTAGACGTGCGTGATCGGGCCGTCGGCGTACGTCGTGCTGCTGATCAGCTCCATCGGCTCGGGGAGCCCATGCAACAGGGGGATGCCGTCTCCGAGCGCGAACGGTTGGACCGTGATCCGGTACTCGTCGATCAGGCGGTGGGCGGCAAGCGAACGGGCGAAGCTCACGCCGCCGAAGACGACGATGTCCTTGCCGGGCTCACGCTTGAGCGCAGGCATCATCTCCTGCACCGGCGTCGCGGTGATGCGCGTGTTGTTCCACGTCGGGTCGGAGCGTGAGCTGGAGAACACGAGCTTGGGCAGCGTGTTCATGAACTCGGCGGTCGGGCTCTCGCCGCTCGGCCACGCTGCGGCCATGTCCTCGTAGGCGTTGCCGCCGAGCACGATCAGCCCGGTCTGGCCCAGGAGCTCCTGGACGGCTCGCTGGCGCTGGGCGCCGTACGGCCGCGTGCCTCCGAGCCACGGCATGCTCCCGTCAGGCCGTGCGGCGAAGCCATCGAGCGACATCGACATGTAGAGGATGAGCTTTCGTTCGGGGCGATCGTTGGTCACGGAGCCTGCTCCTTTTCAGTCGTCGACTAAACTGTACCGATAGGTGCACTATCGGTCGTCGCTCAACCGCACTTTCTTCGCGCTGTCCGATCAAAAGCGCCGGGAGATCCTGGATCGGCTCAGCCGCGGACCGGTGACGCTTGGCCAGCTGGCCGAGCCGTACGGCCTCACCCTCAACGGCGTCAGGAAGCACGTCTCGATCCTGGAGCAGGTCGGTCTGGTGGAGACGGAGAGGGTCGGGCGTACCCGCCAGTGCCGGCTCGGGCCCGAGCGCCTCGACGACGCCGCGGAGTGGATCGACGAGCACCAGCGCACCTGGCGGGCCCGGCTCGACCGCTTCGGCGACTACCTCGAGGAAGGCGGCCGGTGACCGATCCGCTGATCTTCGAGCGCGTCGTCGGCGAGCCGCCGGAGACCGTGTTCGACGCCTTCACCAGCGACGGCGGCCAGCGCGCGTTCTACGGCAACGACGCTCCGGGCTGGGTGGTCCGCACCGAGGCAGACGTGCGAGTCGACGGCGCCTGGACGATCGACTTCGGCCCGTC
>JALZAI010000098.1 GCA_030948475.1 Actinomycetota bacterium | reverse complement strand
GGTACCGATCGAGTGAGAGTTGTTCTTTAAATGGGCCTGAGCATGTTCGGCACCCCTGTCGCCGTTGTAGGGTGGTGTCGTGCGGGGTAAGGGGAGGGTCTTCCGCTGGTGGGCGCCCATAATTGGGCTTGCCCTCTCGGCCCTGTTCGCATTGATGCTTGTCCATGTGGTTGAATGCCCGGTTGCTGTCGGCGCTGGATTGCATGGCGCGGCTCACGCGACGGTAGCGCACGCTCATAGCGATTCTGCTTATAGCGAATCGGCGGGGATTAGGCCGACAGGCCACCCGTGCCACCACGATGCCGATAGCCAGCACAAGAGTATCGCCGACAAAATGTACACCTTGTCGCGCCGCATGGTCGATCAGGTGTCCGTTCCGGTTGGCACCAACGTGGCTGACTGGTCTGCGGCCGGTGCCCTGGTCCTGCTCGGAGTCCGGCGCAGAGGCCCTCCATCCTCGGTTTCTCGATCGTTCCCATCGGGACGTCACATCTTGATCTCCCGGTGTGTCGCGCAGACGTGAGGATCTCCGCCGCGACGAACTGATCACCTGCTGGCAGGGTAGACGCAGGTCGCTGCTGCGTGCCGCCGCCCTCGTCACCTTCCAGGAGAGATCAGCTTCATCGGGATGGTGCTCAACCGCGCGCCCGACGCGCGGCGCATCAGCCCGTCCCCCGCCCGCGTACTGCCCCCGGCTACGCGCTGCGGCACAGTCGCTGGTGCGCTCGCTGGTGCGCTCGGCAGCACCCCGGCGCTCTGGATCGATCGGCCGCGCAACCCCGAGAGCCGCGGTGTCGCGGTTTATCGACTTAACTGGCTTAACTGGCTTAACCCGGTCCAATGTGAGCCTTGACAACTCCGATCCGACCGGGTTGAGTAGGCGCTCTCGCATATCTGACCTCGAGCGTGTCGCTGACCTGAATCAATCACGACGAAAGCCGATGAAAGCCCGAGGATCAGACTCAGACACCGATTAACTTCGATGACCCAGAATGCTCCACGGCAGCCCCTTTGTGGGAAGAAGGAGAGACCATGAAAGCGGACCTTGCGATGTTCGGCGCCGAGCCTGCGGTCCGGCCGGAATACCGTCGGCTGGAATGGCCGATCGTGACGCAGGCGGACCAGGACGCCGTACTCCGCGTGCTCGCGAGCCGAAAGTTCACGGTCGGCGCCAAGAATGAGCCCGAGATCTCCGGGCTCGAACGCGAGTGGGCGCAGTTCAGCGGTACTCGCTACGCGGTCTCGGTGAACAGTGGCACCGTCGCACTCGGCCTTGCGCTGGCCGCGCTCGGGGTCAAGCCCGGTGACGAGGTGATCGTCCCGGCGCTGAGCTATGTCGCGACCGCGATGGCGCCGCTGTACCAGCTGGCGATCCCCGTGTTCGTCGACATCGACCCGGTGTCGTTCAACATCGACGTGAGCCAGATCGAAGCCAAGATCACCGACCGGACGCGGGCGATCATCCCGGTGCACCTGGGCGGTCTGCCGGCCGACATGGACGAGATCCGCGCACTCGCCCGCAAGTACGACCTGTTCGTGATCGAGGACGCCGTCCAGGCCCAGGGCGGGAAATACCGCGGCGAGACGGCGGGTGCGATCGGCCACGTCGGCGCGTTCAGCCTGAACGTCGAGAAGAGCATCCCGACCTGCGGCGAGGGCGGCCTCATCACGACGGACGACCCTGAGATCGCGGAAAAGGTCCGCAGCATGCGCGTTCTCGGTGAGGACCTGAGTGGTCCTGAGCGGCTCTACGTGTCCGCCACCATGGGCAACAACCTCAAGCTGAGCTCGATCCTGGCCGCCTTCACGCGCAGCCAGCTGGACCGCTTCTGGGATTATCAGCAGCGCCGCGAGGAGACCATTCCGGCGCTGCTGGCCAAGCTGGCCGAGCTGCCCGGCCTGGTCGTGCCCACCGGGCCGGACGACCGCACGCACATGTGGCACATGCTGCGCTTCCGCTTCGATCCGCAGGCCGCCGGTCTCGACGGCGTCACGCCCGGCCGGTTCCGCCAGGCGCTGCGGCGCGCGTTGCTGGCCGAGGGCGTTCCGCTTTCCCACTACCAGATCATTCCGCTGCCCGGGCAGCCGGTCTTCCAGAACCAGGACGCGTACGGGTACGGGTACCCCTGGACGCTGCCCGGGGTGAACCCGCAGCACTACGACCTGGCCGACTATCCAGTGACGTGTGCGGTCATCGAGGACTCCCTGTGTCTGCGGCGCATGCACCTCAACCCGGACGCCGGCCCCGCGCTGGACGAGTACGCCACTGGGTTCCACCGGGTCTGGGAGAACCTCGACGTCATCGGGCGGCTCGCGCGTTCACTGCCGTACCAGCCGCCCTGGGCGACGGTGCAGGGCGTGAACCTGGTGCAGCGTGCGGGCGTGCCGGCATGATCGTGCACGCTCCCGATGCGCCCGCGCTGGAGGATCGGGCGCTGGCCGTTCGCGAGCATGTCCTCGCGATCGGCGCGAGTCCCGTCGGCACCCACGTGGGCGGATCGCTGTCGGCGGTCGACATCCTCATCGCGCTCTACTTCCACGCGCTGCGGGTGCGACCGGCGCAACCGCGCTGGGCCGATCGTGACTACTTCATTCTGAGCAAGGGGCATTCGAGCGCCGCGCTGTACGCGACCCTCGCCGAGCGGGGTTTCATCCCGGTCGAGGAGCTGGCGACCTACGCACAGGTGGGTAGCCGGCTGCTGGCCCACCCCACACCCACGGTGCCCGGCATCGAGTTCGCCACCGGCTCGCTCGGTCATGGCCTGTCGCTCGCCGTCGGGTTGGCTCTGGCCGCCCAGCGGGCAGACCGGCCCAACCGTGCCTTCGTCCTGCTCGGCGACGGTGAGCTGCAGGAGGGATCGGTCTGGGAGGCGGTCATGTCGGCCTCGCACTTCAGGCTCGACAACCTGACCGCGATCGTCGACCGCAACCGGCTGCAGATCAACGGCGACACCGAACAGCGGATGCGACTGGAACCGCTTGCCGACCGGTGGCGAAGCTTCGGCTGGCGGGTAACCGACGTGGACGGACACGACATGGCGCAGCTCGTCAGCACGCTGGACACCGTGCCAATCGAGGCTGGGCGCCCGACCGTGCTGATCGCCGACACGGTCAAGGGACGTGGCGTGAAGTACCTTGAGAACCGCAAGCAGAGCCACTACGCGACCCTCGGTCGCGACTCCTACCAGCGGGCGCTCGACGCCCTGCACAGCAAGCCATGACCGGCGCGCTGACGGCCGGGCGGGCCGGCCCGACGGACACCGCCCAGCCACGCTCGGACCGCGAGGCCTACCGGGCCACGCTGCTGGAGATGGCCAGGCAGGACAGCCGGATCTGGTGCGTGGACTCGGACATGGGCGGCCTCGAGCGCCAGTTCGAGGCCGAGCTGCCCGCGCAGTACGTGGACGTGGGGATCGCCGAGGCGAACATGATGACGATCAGCGCCGCGCTGGCGAGCACCGGCATCGTCCCGTTCGTCAACACCATGGCCGCGTTCGCGTCAGCGCGAGCGCTGGAACAGGTCAAGGTCGACATTGCCTACCACAACCTGCCGGTCCGCATCGTCGCAACGCACTCCGGCCTCTCCGCCGCTCACCTCGGCCCGACGCACCACGCGCAGCAGGACCTCGCGGCCATGCGCGCGCTGCCCAACATGACCGTGCTGACGCCGGCGGACCCGGGCGAGACCATCCGCATGGTCACGGCGGCCGCCTACCTGCCCGGCCCGGTCTACATCCGGCTCGGACGCAATCCGCTCCCCGCCGTGTACCAGCACGACCACGAGTTCGTCGTCGGCCGGGCGGTCGAACTGAGATCGGGCTGCGACGTGACGATCGTCGCCGCCGGCGGGTATCCGGTGCTGTTCGCGCTGGAGGCAGCCGAGCGGCTGGCCGAGCTGGAGATCGAGGCCACGGTGCTGAACATGCACACGATCAAGCCGCTCGACGTGCCGGCGTTGATCAGAGCGGCGACCAGCACCCGAGGCATCGTGACCGTCGAGGATCACGCCGCGCTGGGCGGGCTGGGCGGTGCGGTCACGGAGGTACTGGCCGAGTACCGGCCGACGCGGATCAGACGCATCGGCATCGACGACGTCTTCTACGACCGCCCCGGCACACATCGCCAACAGCTCGAGGCGTGTGGCGTCTCGCCGGAGCGGATTGCCGCCGCCGCCCGGGTCATCGCGTGCCCGGGAGACCCACGGTGACCCTGCCCCACAGTTCACCCGATCCAGTCACCATCCGCACCAGGAGGCGTTGCCATGAGCACTTGTCCCGACTGCACCCAGAACGTCGCTGTGCCAGCGGACGCACGGGTCAGCTCCATCGTCGTCTGCCCGTCCTGCCGGATGGAGCTCGAAGTCATCGGCGTGGCGCCGACCGAGCTCGCGCTGGCTCCGGAAATCGAGGAAGACTTCGGGGAGTAGGCATGAGCGTCGTGCACAGCGGGCAGCTGGCGGTCCTGACCACCCGGGTGCGGTTGGAAGAGAAATTGATCTTCGAGGCGCTCGAACGGCGCCGCATTCCCTACCAGCACGTTGACGAGCGCAGCCTGGTGACTGACCTGCGGTCGTCGGTTTTCCGTTACCGCGGGGTGCTCAACCGGATCATGTCGCACACCCGCAGCGGGTACGCGTCGCACCTGTTCGAGGCGATGGGGCTGCAGGTCTTCAATCCGAGCCACGTGATCGAGACCTGTGGTGACAAGATTCTGACCTCGCTGGCGCTGGTCCGCGCCGGTGTGCCGACACCGAGGACGGTCGTTGCGCTCACCCCGGAGGCCGCACTCGACGCGATCGAACAGATCGGGTACCCGGCGGTCGTCAAGCCGGCCGTTGGGTCCTGGGGCCGAATGGTGTCCAGGGTCAACGACCGGGACGCCGCCGAGATGCTCATCGAGCACAAGCAGGCCCTCAACGCACCGGTGCACCGGGTGTTCTACGTCCAGGAGTACATCGACAAGCCCGGCCGGGACATCCGCGCCATCGTGATCGGCGACGAGGTCGTGGCGGCGATGTACCGGCGCTCGGAGCACTGGATCACCAACACCGCGCGCGGTGCCGTCACGGAGTCCTGCGAGCTGACACCGGAACTCGTCACACTCGCGCTGTTGTCCGCGAAGGCGGTGGGCGGCGGCATGCTGGCCGTGGATCTGATCGAGCGCGTGGACGGCGAGCTCCTGGTCAACGAGGTCAACCACACCATGGAGTTCCACGGGCTCGCCAAGGTCGCTGGCGTGGACCTCGCG